>NZ_KV808797.1:184647-228282 GCF_001812375.1 Streptococcus sp. HMSC077F03 | reverse complement strand
TACTTTGCTTTTTGCGACCTTAGTATCTTGATAGTTGAACTCGGGCTAAATCCCTAGTGAAAAAGATAGACTTCCTGGTGTGCATCGCACACTGCGTCAATTTATGCTATCATGAGTAATTGAACTCGGCCGAAAAGCTGTGTAAAAAAGATAAACTGTCTTGTCTTCATCGAAGACTTCGCCAGTTTCCTATTTTTACTTTGCTTTTTACGTCCTTAGTATCTTGATAGTTGAACCCGGGCTAAATCCCTAGTGAAAAAGATAGATTTCCTGGTGTGCATCGCACACTGCGTCAATTTATGCTATCATGAGTAATTGAACTCGGCCGAAAAGCTGTGTAAAAAAGATAAACTGTCTTGTCTTCATCGAAGACTTCGCCAGTTTCCTATTTTTACTTTGCTTTTTGCGACCTTAGTATCTTGATCTTTGTAGGCAAGGCGTATAATTTCATCAATCCAAAGGGGATTAAAATGACAAAACAAGTGTTTCAAACGACTTTTGCGGGTCGTGAGTTAATCGTAGAGACTGGTCAGGTTGCTAAGCAAGCAAATGGCGCTGTTGTCGTCCGTTACGGTGAGTCAACTGTCTTGACTGCAGCCGTGATGTCTAAGAAAATGGCAACTGGGGATTTCTTCCCACTTCAAGTCAACTACGAAGAAAAAATGTATGCAGCTGGGAAGTTTCCTGGTGGCTTTATGAAGCGTGAAGGACGTCCTTCAACTGATGCGACATTGACAGCGCGTTTGATTGACCGTCCAATCCGCCCAATGTTTGCGGAAGGTTTCCGTAACGAAGTGCAAGTGATCAACACTGTGCTTTCTTATGATGAAAATGCATCTGCACCAATGGCAGCTATGTTTGGTTCATCATTGGCACTTTCTATCTCAGATATTCCGTTTGACGGACCTATTGCTGGGGTACAAGTGGGCTATGTCGACGGCCAAATCATTATCAACCCTACTCAAGAACAGGCAGAGCGTTCGCTTCTTGAATTGACAGTAGCTGGGACCAAACACGCTATCAACATGGTTGAGTCTGGTGCCAAAGAATTGTCAGAAGAAATCATGTTGGAAGCCCTTCTTAAAGGTCACGAAGCAGTCAAAGAATTGATTGCCTTCCAAGAAGAAATCGTTGCTGCAGTTGGTAAAGAAAAAGCAGAGGTGGAATTGCTTCACGTAGATGCTGAATTACAGGCTGAAATCATCGCAGCCTACAACAGTGACCTCCAAAAAGCGGTTCAAGTAGAAGAAAAATTGGCTCGTGAAGCTGCAACTCAAGCAGTCAAAGACCAAGTGACTGCTGTTTACGAAGAAAAATATGCAGACCATGAAGAATTTGAACGAATCATGCGTGATGTGGCTGAAATCTTGGAACAAATGGAACACGCAGAAGTGCGTCGTTTGATCACAGAAGACAAGGTTCGTCCTGACGGTCGTAAGGTCGATGAAATCCGTCCTTTGGATGCGGTTGTTGACTTCCTTCCTCGTGTACACGGTTCTGGTCTCTTCACTCGTGGGCAAACTCAAGCTCTTTCTATCTTGACCTTGGCTCCGATGGGGGAAACTCAAATCATCGATGGTTTGGATCCAGAGTACAAGAAACGCTTTATGCACCACTATAACTTTCCTCAATACTCTGTAGGGGAAACAGGTCGTTATGGTGCTCCAGGTCGTCGTGAGATTGGTCACGGTGCTCTCGGTGAGCGTGCCCTTGCGCAAGTATTGCCAAGCTTGGAAGAATTCCCATACGCTATCCGTCTAGTAGCAGAAGTATTAGAATCAAATGGTTCTTCATCTCAAGCCTCTATCTGTGCGGGAACTCTTGCCCTTATGGCTGGTGGTGTACCAATCAAGGCGCCAGTAGCGGGTATTGCCATGGGTCTCATCTCTGATGGAAATAACTACACTGTATTGACAGATATCCAAGGTTTGGAAGACCACTTTGGAGACATGGACTTTAAGGTGGCAGGTACTCGTGAGGGGATTACAGCCCTTCAAATGGATATCAAGATCCAAGGAATTACTGCAGAAATCTTGACTGAAGCCCTTGCTCAAGCCAAGAAAGCGCGTTTTGAAATCCTTGATGTGATCGAAGCTACTATTCCAGAAGTGCGTCCAGAATTGGCTCCAACTGCTCCAAAAATTGACACCATCAAGATTGATGTGGACAAAATCAAGATTGTCATCGGTAAGGGTGGCGAAACTATTGACAAGATTATCGCTGAAACAGGCGTTAAGATTGATATCGACGAAGAAGGAAATGTATCTATCTACTCTAGTGACCAAGCTGCTATTAACCGTGCCAAAGAAATCATTGCTGGCTTGGTTCGTGAGGCTAAAGTAGATGAAGTTTACCATGCCAAGGTTGTTCGTATCGAGAAATTTGGTGCCTTTGTCAACCTCTTTGATAAGACAGATGCACTTGTGCATATTTCTGAAATGGCTTGGACTCGTACCAACCGTGTTGAGGACTTGGTAGCTATCGGTGATGAAGTCGACGTTAAGGTTATCAAGATTGATGAAAAAGGCCGTATCGATGCCTCTATGAAAGTTCTTCTTCCTCGTCCTCCAAAACCTGAGCATGATGAAAAAGGTGAAAAGTCTGAGCGACCTCACCGTCCACGTCATCACAAGGACCACAAACCTAAGAAAGAATTTACAGAAACACCAAAAGATTCAGAATAAGAAAAGGAGAAATGTATGGGATGGTGGCGCGAAACCATTGATATCGTAAAAGAAAATGATCCAGCGGCACGCAATAGTTTGGAAGTTTTGCTGACTTATCCAGGTGTCAAGGCCTTAGCTGCCCACCGTCTCTCGCATTTTCTCTGGAAGCACGGCTTCAAACTCTTGGCTCGTATGCACAGTCAGTTTTGGCGCTTTTGGACTCAGATAGAGATTCATCCGGGTGCTCAGATAGAATCAGGTGTTTTTATCGACCATGGCTCAGGCTTGGTGATTGGAGAGACGGCGATTGTTGAAAAAGGCGTTCTTCTCTATCACGGAGTGACTCTTGGTGGAACAGGGAAGGATGTTGGTAAACGCCATCCGACTGTCCGAAAAGGGGCGCTGATTTCAGCCCATGCCCAAGTCATCGGACCGGTAGAAATCGGCGAAAATGCCAAAGTCGGTGCTGCTGCAGTAGTCGTGGCAGACGTACCTAGTGATGTGACAGTTGTCGGTATTCCAGCTAAGATCGTCCGAGTTCATGGACAGAAGGATGAACCAACGATCCACGAAGTCGAAGAAAAACGAGAGTACTACGTCAATAAACTCGAGCAGGCTAAAGAAGCCAGTCACAGATCGTCGGGGTTGTAGGATAGGGTAGCAAAGTTATCGAGGTGAAGTATGACAGGAGGTAAGAACTATGTCAGATTTATCAGACGCAATTTTGAACCAGGCAGTTCTTGAGTTGCAAGAACGCTTGGATGGTCTTGCTAAGGAGCGCTTTATTAAACTGCCACCTAGCCACCAGCGTGAATGGGCTCATTATATCAGTGAAGCCAAAAAAGATGAGACCAAACTGCGCCGTCTAAATAAAATGAAGGCGGATTTGCTGGAGCCTTAAAGAAAGAGAAGTTATGCTATTAGAGGAATTTGAAGATGTAGCAGCAGTTATTGAGCCAACTGAAAAGCCAGTCCATGACAAGGGAGAGGTATGCGAAACCATCATTCTGTCCTTTAATGGCGAAATTCTGAAACGTTTGATTGAGTCAGAAGATGTCTATCCGGGAGGCTATTTGAAAAGCATAAACGGCCATCATCCATGGTATATTTATGGCCAAGGACCTAGCAAGCTAGCAGTTATGTTGGCTCCAATTGGGGCTCCCATGATAGTCGGCCAGCTGGAGGAGTTGGCGGCCAGAGGCTTCAAAAATTTTATCATTTTAGGTTCCTGTGGCGTTTTGGACCGCTCAATTGAGGCGGATAAAATTATCCTACCTGCGGCAGCATTGCGAGATGAAGGAACTAGCTATCACTATGCCCCACCGGGTGATGAAGTCGCCTATGACGAGTCTCTGCTGATCGAGCTGGAAGCCATCTTTGACAAGCACAATATCGAACATATCCGCACCAAGTCTTGGACGACTGATGCCTTTTATCGAGAAACGCCTGATAAGGTCAAACGTCGCTTGGCTGCTGGAGCTCAAGTGGTGGACATGGAAGCTTCAGCTATCATGGCTTGGAGTCAATTTCGCAAGAGTAAAGTCTATCAGTTCTTCTACACAGCTGACTATGTGGATCATCATAACAGAACCTGGGATGCCCGCCATGAAGAGCGGACAGCTGATGCCATGACTTTTTTCAATATCGCTTTGACAATAGCAAAGGAACTAGAAAGGTAACTACAAGAATGGCAGTATATTTTTACGGCTGTATCACCATGGATGGCTACTTGGCAGACAGCCAGCACAGGATAGACTGGCTGCATCAGCTTGGTTCTGTAGAGGATACAGGCTATGATGACTTTTACAGACAAATGGATATCACCATCATGGGCAAGCGGACCTTTGAGGAAATCCAAGATTTACAAGATGTAGAAAGTTTTTATCAAGCTACGGAAAATTATGTCTTTACGCATGATAGGCATCTGCCTGTCAGCAATTACCAGCCAGTAGCTGGGGATGTGGTGGACTTTGTTCGCCAGATTGACAAAGGCAAAAATGTCTTTGTGATTGGTGGTAATTCCTTGGTAGGACCGCTCTTGGATGCGGATCTTTTCGATCACCTCATTATTCAGATAGCGCCCCTTATCCTAGGAAAGGGGGTTCCCCTCTTTACCCAAGAGGAAGGGCAGCGCTTTTACCAACTGGATAGCCTCAGACAATTTGGCCCTTTTGCAGAGCTGGTTTTCAGCCGAAAAAGTCAGAAATAGAGAAGGGAGTGGACCGCATGATTAAAATTTACGACACCATGTCTCGTGATTTGCGAGAATTTGTCCCAATCGAAGAAGGAAAGGTTCGCATGTATGTCTGTGGGCCAACGGTATACAACTATATTCACGTAGGGAATGCCCGTTCGACGGTGGCTTTTGATACCATTCGTCGTTATTTCGAATACCGTGGCTACGAAGTTGCCTATATTTCCAACTTTACAGATGTAGACGATAAGATTATCAACCGTGCCAAGGAAGAAGGTATCACGCCTCTGGAGGTTGCGGACAAGTACATCGCTGCCTTTCGTGAGGATGTGACAGCTTTGGGCGTGAAACCTGCGACTCGCCATCCGCGTGTGGTGGAGTTTATGGCGGACATCATTCGTTTTGTGGAAGTCTTGATTGAAAAAGGTTATGCTTACGAGAGTCAAGGAGATGTTTACTTCCGCGTGGAAAAATCTCACAACTATGCTAAATTGGCCAATAAAACCTTGGAAGATTTGGAGCTGGGTGCTTCAGGTCGTACCGATGAAGAAACGGCTCGCAAGGAAAATCCTGTAGACTTTGCCCTTTGGAAAGCTGCAAAGCCAGGCGAGATTTCCTGGGATAGCCCTTGGGGACCTGGTCGTCCGGGTTGGCATATTGAATGTTCAGTCATGTCGACAGAGATTTTGGGAGATACCATTGATATCCACGGTGGTGGAGCTGATTTGGAGTTTCCTCACCATACCAACGAAATTGCCCAGTCAGAAGCAAAAACAGGCAAGACTTTTGCTAACTACTGGATGCACAATGGCTTTGTCAATATCGACAATGTTAAGATGTCTAAGTCCTTGGGCAACTTTATAACCGTACACGATGCCCTCAAAACCCTCGATGGGCAAGTGTTGCGTTTCTTCTTTGCGACTCAGCATTACCGTAAGCCTATCAACTTTACCGAAAAAGCAGTGCGAGACGCCGAAACTAATCTCAAATATCTGAAGAACACTTACGAACAACCATTTACAGGAAACGTGGATACCCAAGAGTTACAAGCTTTTAAAGACAAGTTTGTTGCCGCTATGGATGAGGATTTCAACTCCGCCAACGGTATCACAGTTGTCTTTGAAATGGCCAAATGGATCAACTCAGGAAACTATGATG
Source organism: Streptococcus sp. HMSC077F03 (assembly GCF_001812375.1). Taxonomy (GTDB): domain Bacteria; phylum Bacillota; class Bacilli; order Lactobacillales; family Streptococcaceae; genus Streptococcus; species Streptococcus oralis_S. The sequence continues at coordinate 222,264 of NZ_KV808797.1, read as the reverse complement.
CAAGTGTTAAGGAAGCTCTTGCGGATATGTTGGAGGTCTTTGGGATTGTCTTTGTTGAGGAAGTTTTGGATGCAGAGATTGAAGCTTTGATCCAAAAACGTCAAGAAGCGCGTGCCAATCGTGACTTTGCGACAGCAGACCAAATCCGTGACCAATTAGCGACTCAAGGAATTAAGCTCCTTGATACCAAGGATGGAGTGAGGTGGACTCGTGATTGATGTCAATCTCATTAACGGGATTGCGCTAGCTTTTGAAGGAGATGCAGTTTACTCCATGTATATCCGTCGCCATCTCATCCGTAAAGGCATGACCAAACCCAACAAACTCCACCAAGAGGCGACTAAGTATGTCTCAGCCAAGGCTCAGGCTCGCTTGATTGCCCTCATGTTGGAGGAGCAAGTCCTGACGGAAAAAGAAGAAGAAATCTATAAACGTGGTCGCAATACCAATAGCCACACAAAGGCTAAAAATGCTGATGTGGTGACTTACCGCATGTCTACAGGTTTTGAAGCAGTCATGGGCTATCTCCATCTGACTGAAAATCTGGAGCGTCTAGAGACCATAATTTCTTGGTGCATCCAAAAAGTGGAGGGCTAGAATATGATTGCAAAGGAATTACAAGACTGGTTCCCTGAAGCTCAGATTTCAGATCAGCCAGTAGAGAAACCAGGCTATCTAACTCTCCCTTTAGCTTCTCAGCAGTGGATTTTACTGGAGGAAGCTGGGCTCAGCGAGCGTGAAAAGCAGCTGGTTGCCCTTTTGACCCAGCAAGAGCAGGCTCGTTCGCTCAATCCTTGGTATCCCTATCTGATTGAGGGGAAGGGGCAGGCACCGCAAACTTTCAAAAAGATTCAGCTGGTTTATTGCCATCTTTCCTATTTCCAACAGGAAAATCTATCCTCTTGGCTAGACATGATGCGGACTCTTTTTCCCAACTGCCAGACAGTGCTACAGGTCGGGGCTCAGGATTATGTATTTGTGCTTCAACAAGATAAGTACACCTCTGTTCGCTCAATCTTATCTGATACGATTGAGGCAGTAGAGTATGACTTTGGCCTTCGTCTGTCCATCATGTTAGGCCAGGTTTGGTCTCAGACAGGACATCAAGCCCTATCAGACTTAATCAAAGCAGAGCGAAATTTGTTTAAGGCTTGGTGGCGTCAAGGTCATCAAGGTGTACACACCTTTTCACAACTCTATCTGTGGAGTATGGGAGAAAGACTTGTGGACCTGAGAGTCATTAAAGAATGCCTGCATCAGATGATCTTGGATCAGGATCAGATTCAGGAAATCATTCTCTCTTTTTGGGAAAACAGTGCTGTCCTAACTAAAACAGCCCAGCAACTCTATCTGCACCGCAACTCTCTCCAATACAAGATTGATAGATGGGAAGAATTGACAGGGCTTCAGTTGAAGGAGTTGACGGATCTCACCCTTTGTTATCAGTTGATTTTACCAGATATTCTCTAAAGTTTTGTGCAAGTTGCACAGAACTTTTTTGTTTTTTTGGTCACCTTGCCATAGAAAAGTAAAGCGTTTTCATCTATAATAAGACTATCAAAAGACAAAAGGAGTTCACCTCGATGGTAGAATTAAATCTTAAAAACATTTACAAAAAATATCCAAACAGCGAACACTACTCAGTTGAAGACTTCAACTTGGACATCAAAGATAAAGAATTTATAGTTTTCGTAGGTCCTTCAGGATGTGGTAAATCAACAACTCTTCGTATGATTGCGGGTCTTGAAGACATTACAGAAGGTACTGCATCTATCGATGGCGTGGTTGTCAATGACGTGGCTCCAAAAGACCGTGACATCGCCATGGTATTCCAAAACTACGCTCTTTACCCACACATGACTGTTTATGACAACATGGCTTTCGGTTTGAAATTGCGTAAATACAGCAAAGAAGACATCGACAAACGTGTGCAAGAAGCGGCAGCAATCCTTGGTTTGAAAGAATTCTTGGATCGTAAACCTGCTGACCTCTCAGGTGGTCAACGTCAACGTGTTGCCATGGGTCGTGCCATCGTCCGTGATGCAAAAGTGTTCTTGATGGACGAACCTTTGTCAAACTTGGATGCCAAACTTCGTGTATCTATGCGTGCTGAAATTGCGAAGATTCACCGTCGTATCGGTGCTACAACTATCTACGTAACCCACGACCAAACAGAAGCGATGACACTTGCAGACCGTATCGTTATCATGTCAGCAACTAAGAACCCTGCTGGTACAGGTACTATCGGACGTATAGAACAAATCGGTACTCCTCAAGAAGTTTACAAAAACCCAGTTAATAAATTCGTAGCAGGATTCATCGGAAGCCCAGCTATGAACTTCATCAATGTGAAATTGGTTGGTAGCGAAATTGTTTCTGACGGTTTCCGCTTGAAAGTTCCAGAAGGTGCTTTGAAAGTTCTTCGTGAAAAAGGCTACGAAGGAAAAGAATTGATCTTCGGTATCCGTCCAGAAGACGTGAATGCAGAACCTGCTTTCCTTGAAACATTCCCAGAATCAGTTGTCAAAGCTACTATCTCCGTATCAGAATTGCTTGGTTCAGAATCTCACCTTTACTGCCAAGTTGGTAAAGACGAATTTGTTGCCAAAGTGGATGCTCGTGACTACTTGCAAACAGGTGCAACAGTTGAACTTGGATTTGACTTGAATAAAGCACACTTCTTCGATGTAGAAACTGAAAAAACAGTCTACTAAGCAAATGAAATATCAAAACACTGCTAGAGAAATCTGGCAGTGTTTTTTCTTTTAATTGCTTAGGTTAGGCATGAAAACAGGCTTTTCTAGTTTTAATATTCTTAAAAAAGTGATAAAATGGTAGGAAGAATTGGAGAGTATAGATGCCGAAAGAAGTGAATTTGACGGGCGATCAGGTAGTCGCTTTAACGAAAGAATATTTAACAAAGGAAGACGTTGCTTTTGTACAAAAAGCATTGATTTACGCAGTTGATTGTCATAGTGGGCAGTTTCGGAAATCAGGAGAGCCCTATATTATCCATCCCATTCAGGTAGCAGGCATTCTGGCTAAGCTCAAGCTGGATGCCGTAACCGTTGCCTGTGGTTTTTTGCATGACGTGGTTGAAGACACAGATGCGACACTGGATGATCTAGAGAGAGAGTTCGGTCATGATGTTCGGATTATCGTTGATGGGGTGACCAAGCTTGGTAAGGTTGAGTACAAATCACTCGAGGAACAATTGGCTGAAAATCACCGCAAGATGCTTATGGCCATGTCAGAGGATATCCGTGTTATCTTGGTTAAATTATCGGACCGTTTGCACAATATGCGGACTCTCAAACACCTTCGAAAGGACAAGCAAGAGCGTATCTCCAGAGAAACCATGGAAATTTATGCACCACTTGCTCATCGTCTAGGGATTTCCAGTGTCAAGTGGGAGTTGGAAGATCTATCTTTCCGTTATCTCAATCCAACTGAGTTTTACAAGATCACCCACATGATGAAGGAAAAACGCAGAGAACGTGAGGCTTTGGTCGATGAAGTTGTAACCAAGTTGGAAGAGTACGCTACAGAAAGAAATCTCAAAGGGAAAATCTATGGTCGTCCTAAGCATATCTATTCGATCTACCGCAAGATGCAGGATAAGAAGAAACGCTTTGAGGAAATTTATGACCTGATTGCCATTCGCTGTATCTTAGATACCCAGAGTGATGTTTACGCTATGCTGGGTTATGTGCATGAACTTTGGAAACCTATGCCAGGTCGCTTCAAAGACTATATCGCAAATCGTAAGGCCAACGGTTACCAGTCTATCCATACGACTGTTTATGGGCCAAAAGGGCCGATTGAGTTCCAGATTCGGACCAAGGAAATGCACGAAGTGGCTGAGTACGGGGTTGCGGCTCACTGGGCTTATAAGAAAGGCATTAAAGGGCAGGTCAACAGCAAGGAATCTGCTATTGGGATGAGCTGGATCAAGGAGATGATGGAGCTCCAAGACCAGGCTGATGATGCCAAGGAATTTGTGGACTCTGTTAAAGAAAACTATCTGGCGGAGGAGATTTACGTCTTTACTCCTGATGGTGCGGTTCGCTCCCTACCAAAAGATTCAGGACCGATTGACTTTGCCTATGAAATCCATACCAAAGTCGGTGAAAAAGCAACTGGTGCCAAGGTCAATGGCCGTATGGTTCCGCTGACAACCAAGCTCAAGACAGGGGATCAGGTTGAAATTATCACCAATCCCAACTCCTTTGGTCCGAGTCGTGACTGGCTCAACATGGTCAAGACCAGCAAGGCGCGCAACAAGATTCGTCAGTTCTTTAAAAATCAAGACAAGGAATTATCCGTTAACAAGGGCCGTGAAATGTTGATGGCCCAGTTCCAAGAAAACGGCTATGTAGCCAATAAGTTTATGGACAAGCGTCATATGGACGAGGTTCTTCAAAAGACCAGCTACAAGACAGAAGAGGCTCTCTATGCAGCCATTGGTTTTGGAGAAATTGGCGCTATTACGGTCTTTAACCGCTTGACCGAAAAGGAACGTCGTGAGGAAGAACGCGCCAAGGCCAAGGCGGAAGCAGAAGAGCTTGTTAAAGGTGGCGAAGTTAAGGTTGAAAACAAAGAAACCCTCAAGGTTAAGCATGAGGGTGGCGTGGTCATTGAAGGTGCTTCAGGTCTCCTAGTTCGGATTGCCAAGTGTTGTAATCCAGTGCCGGGTGACGACATTGTCGGCTACATTACTAAGGGACGCGGTGTAGCTATTCACCGTGTGGACTGTATGAATCTCCGTGCCCAAGAAAACTATGAGCAACGTCTCCTTGATGTGGAATGGGAAGATCAATTCTCAAGCAAGGAATATACTGCCCACATCGATATCTATGGTCTCAACCGTACAGGTCTCTTAAATGATGTTCTGCAAGTTCTTTCCAATACAACTAAGAATATCTCAACTGTTAATGCTCAACCAACCAAGGATATGAAATTTGCCAATATCCATGTGTCTTTTGGAATTTCAAACCTTTCTACGCTGACAACGGTCGTTGACAAAATCAAGAGTGTGCCAGAGGTATACTCTGTCAAACGTACCAACGGATAATTGAATAGAAAGGCGCTTATGAAAATCATCATTCAACGGGTTAAAAAAGCCCAAGTGAGTATCGAAGGTAAGGTTCAGGGAAAAATCAATCAGGGGCTCTTATTACTGGTCGGTGTTGGACCAGAAGACCAAGAGGAAGATCTGGATTATGCTGTCCGAAAGCTTGTCAATATGCGGATCTTTTCAGACGCAGAAGGCAAGATGAATCTATCTGTCAAGGATATTGAAGGGGAAATCCTTTCGATTTCTCAGTTTACCCTCTTTGCAGATACTAAGAAAGGCAATCGTCCAGCCTTTACAGGTGCAGCCAAGCCTGATATGGCATCAAACTTTTATGATGCTTTCAATCAAAAATTAGCGCAAGAAGTGCCTGTTCAGACAGGTATCTTTGGAGCGGATATGCAGGTGGAGCTGGTCAATGACGGACCGGTCACCATCATCCTTGATACAAAAAATAGATAAGAAAACCAAGCCTATTGGCTTGGTTTTTGTTTAGAGACAATCCCACAAAGAAATATGTTTGTCGTAAAAGTCAGGATAGTTTTCTCTTAGGTAGTTAGTCGTCGTATAATAAAAAGTAGAATGGAAAGCAGTGACAATTGGCATAAGAGATGAAAAACGATGAGAACTAACGAAGGCTAAAAGGACAAAAAATAGAAAATCAATGGAGAGAACCCCTAAATAGTAGAAGCGAATCTTTTTATTGATTTGAGGATAAATCTCAGAGAAATGTTTTTTGAGTCGGAAGACCAAGCGAGACAGCAGTAGTCCTTGAGCAAGGATGAAAATGAAGCAAAAAACCAGGCCTTTCTCCAAAAAAAGTTCGTATCGGGATCTGAAAGTTAGCAATAGTAGCAAATCGCTGACTGCAATGGCTGCGAAGTGTAGTCTAAAGAGCTTTTTCATAGGAAAACCTCCCTCTTTTATCTAGCTTCATTCTACACCAAACGAATGAGAGTTACAACTAATACTCAATGAAAATCAAAAAGCGAACTAGGAAGCTAGCCGCAGGTTGCTCAAAGCACTGCTTTGAGGTTGTAGATAAGACTGACGAAGTCAGTTACATATATCTACGGCGAGGCGACGTTGACGTGGTTTGAAGAGATTTTCGAAGAGTATAAAATGATAATAAATAGTAGAAGGAAGATTCTATTAAGTCGTCTTGCTTTCTTTATTTGAGTTTCCTTCTGTTATCTATCTTCTTTGTCATTCCAGACAAATAAAGCTCCGATTGCATTGAGGATATAAAAGATGTATTTACCGATATTAGCGAAGTTGCCTTGAATGCCAGCCTTTGTCAGCTGCACAAAATTGTAAATCAACCAAAATCCCCACTGAGTTGTCAGTTTTAATGCGTTTAAAGCATTGGCAATGAGGGACAGTGCAAAGGCAATAGTTGTCACGTAGGCAAGGAGATTCATCTTTCCTCCATAGCCGATATAGTTGGTCACAAAGGCAAAGAGGAAGGCGATGATTGAAATGATGATGGCTGCCAATTTTACCTGTTTTTGGCTCATTTGGTTGGGTCTACCTTCTTTCGAAGCTTCCCATTTCTTAATAGCAAAGGTATAGATGAGAAAGGTAACAGGATAGGTGATAATGGCCGCCTTATTTCCAAGGATATAATCAATGGTACCAGACAAAATCGTATTGACAATGCCAAAGTAATTTCCCCATTTGCTTAATTTTCCCGTGAAACGAGTGGACAACATGGAAATCCCAACGTTGGTTACGGAAATCAATCCAAAGGGAACAAGTACAGTCCATGGTCCCCAGTCTACAAATTTGTCGAGACGTGAGTTGAGGTAACCAGATGCAATCGCAATCCCAACGACCAAAGCAACCCCGAAAAGGTCAAACCATTTGGATGTCGCAAAAATTTTTAGTGATTTTTTCATATGTTAAACTATCTTTCTTTTTTTTAACAAATATTCTACAACTAAATGAAAGTAAAATCAAATGATAGAAATAAAACCCTGAAAATAAAATTTTCAGGGGTGGTTGGGGTACTTGAGAAATTAGTCGATTTTTTCGACATAGAGTTGTTTGGCAATGTCCATACTTACTTGTAAATCCTCGTCTTTACTGAGGATAGTGAAGGTATTACTGAAGCCATCAAACTGCTTGACTTGGAGTTGGTCACCGATATGAATTGCGTGCTTTTCTAGATATTTGAGTAGTTCAAAACTATCATGAACACGAGTCAGGAGATAGGTTCCAGCTTCCTGTACGGCCGTTAGTGGCAGGTTATTGATTTCAATCAAGAGCTCTCCCTCGGCTGGGATGGTTCCTCCGTGGGGACAGGTTTTAGGGAAACCCAGCAGTTTATCCAGTCTCTCTACGAAGAGGTCGGATACAGTGTGCTCTAGAACTTCAGCTTCCTCGTGGATTTGATCGCTGGTATAGTCAAGATGGTGGACTAGAAAGACTTCAATCAACCGGTGTTTGCGATAGAGCTCAGAAACCAGTTCGAGGCCGATATCTGTTAATAGATAGCCATTCTCCTTGTCCTTGAGGATGAGACTTTCACTTTTCATGCGTTTGATCATCTCTGTTACGGCAGGTGGAGAGACCTGCATACGGGCAGCAATTTCTTTGTTGGTGATTTTTTGAATTTCCGTACCGATTTCATAAATACATTTTAAATAATCTTCTTTATTTGGCGTCATTCGTTTCCTCTTGTCTTTTCTCTCCATCTAGTATATCAAAAAAAGCTAGATTTCTCTAGCCTTCTGCCCTAATGGCTTTGATTTTAGTCCAGTTCTTTCACTGCAGCAATGGCAGCTTCAAAGTTTGGCTCCGTGTTAATGTTGTCAACGTATTCTACGTAACGGATGACATTGTCAGTATCGAGAACAAAGACGGCACGTGCAAGGAGATGCCACTCGTTAATCAAAAGGGCATAATCGCGCCCGAAAGAATGGTCAAAGTAGTCTGATAGCATGATGGCATTGTCAAGACCTTCAGCCCCACACCAGCGTCCTTGGGCAAATGGTAGGTCCATAGAAACGGTAAGAACGACGGTGTTGTCAAGGTTGGCAAGTTCTTGGTTGAATCGACGTGTTTGCGTTGAGCAGACACCAGTATCGATAGAAGGGACAACACTCAAGACTTTTTTCTTTCCATCAAAGTCAGCTAGCGTTTTTTTAGAGAGATCGGTTGTAGTGAGGGAAAAGTCGAGCGCCTTGTCTCCGACTTGTAGTTGTTTACCTGTAAAGGTTACAGGATTTCCTAGAAAAGTGGCCATGAAACTACTCCATTCTTTTTTCTTTTATTTTACCGAGAATTGTTAGATTTTTCCAATGATTTGACTGGAAATTGAGGGCCAAAAAAACGCCTGTTCATGTGAGAACGACGTTTTTTAATGGATTATTTTGACAAACCTTCAGCGATCTTGTCAAGGTTGTATTTCATCATGTTGTAGTAGCTGTCACCTTCTTTACCTTCTTCAGCGATTGAGTCAGTAAAGATTTGTGCGTAGATTGGGATATTTGTGTCTTGTGAAACAGTCTTCATTGGACGGTCATCGACACTTGACTCAACAAAGAGAGATGGAACTTTTGTTTGGCGAAGTTTTTCAACCAAGGTTTTGATTTGTTCAGGTGTTCCTTCTTCTTCCGTGTTGATTTCCCAGATGTAGGCACTTGGGACACCGTAGGCTTTAGAGAAGTATTTGAATGCTCCTTCGCTGGTTACAATGAGTTTCTTTTCAGCAGGGATGTTATTAAATTTATCCTTACTTTCTTTATCAAGTTTGTCTAACTTATCAGTATATTCTTTGAGATTTTTTTCATAGAATTCCTTGTTGTTAGGATCTTTAGCACTCAATTGTTTGGCGATATTTTTAGCAAAGATAATTCCATTTTCAAGGTTAAGCCAAGCGTGTGGGTCTTCTTTTCCTTTTTCATTTTTTCCTTCAAGGTAGATAACTTCAACCCCTTCACTGACTGCAAAGTAGTCTTTGTTTTCAGTCTTCTTTGCATTTTCTACCAATTTGGTAAACCAGGCATTGCCACCTGTTTCAAGGTTGATACCGTTATAGAAAATGAGATCAGCCTCAGAAGTTTTCTTAACATCTTCAGGGAGTGGTTCGTATTCGTGTGGGTCTTGTCCAATCGGAACGATACTGTGAAGATCAATCTTGTCACCAGCAATATTTTTAGTAATATCAGCGATGATTGAATTTGTAGCAACAACTTTTAGTTTTTGACCAGAAGCTGCATCTTTTTTTCCGCTAGCACATGCTACAAGAGCAATGACAGAAAGAAAGAGAACGAACAATGTACCTAATTTTTTCATTAGATCCTCCAATTTATTGGGGCTTTACCCCTTATTTTAACAAATGTTTATTTTTCAGCTTCAAATATCGTTGCTTAGGAGAGATAAAGAAACTGATTAAAAAGAAGCTGGCGGATGTGAGCACGATGCTGGATCCTGCTGCGAGATTGAAGCTATAGCCGATAAAGAGTCCCACAACAGAAGCTAGGGCTCCTAGACTTGATGAAAGAAAAATCATGCTCTTTAGGCTATTAGCATAGAGGTAAGCCGTCGCAGCTGGGGTGATCAACATGGCTACGATAAGAATAGTTCCAACACTTTGCATGGCGGTGACTGACACAAGGGTCAAGAGCACCATGAGCAGATAGTGGTAGAAATTGACGGGCATTCCCATGGCTTTAGCCAGGAGCTCGTCAAAGGATGTAATCAATAGTTGTTTAAAGAAAATCCCGATAATCAAAAGAATCAATGCCCCAACACCGATGGTGATCCACATGTCCGTATCTTGGACAGCGAGGATATTCCCAAAAAGGATATGGAAGAGGTCTGTCGAACTCTTGGCAACACTAATCAAGATGACACCTAAGGCTAAGAAAGATGAAAAGGTAATACCAATGGCGGTGTCACTCTTGATGATAGAGTTTCCCTTGATGTAGGTAATGATGATGGAAGCCATCAAACCAAAGATGATCGCTCCAATAAAGAAATCAATTCCCAGGATAAAGGAAAGGGCTACGCCGGGCAAAACTGCGTGAGAGATAGCATCTCCCATGAGAGACATCCCACGTAGGATGATAAAACATCCCACAGCTCCAGCAACAACTCCGATGACAATAGCTGTTATCAAGGCGTTTTGTAGGAAATGGAAATTTTGCAATCCATTGATAAATTCTGCTATCATAGGTCACCTCCATTGAAAAAGAGTTTGCTACCGTAGGCCTTTTTAAGATTGGCTTCGGTAAAGGTTTCTATAGTCGGACCAAGGTCTATTAATTCTCGATTGAGAAGCAAAACTTGGTCGAAATAATGGGGGACTTTGCTGAGGTCATGATGGACGATGAGAACTGTTTTACCAGATTTTTTTAGGTCTCTCAGCGTGTTCATGATAATCTCTTCACTAACCGAGTCAATCCCGACAAAAGGCTCATCTAAAAAGATGTAGTCAGCTTCCTGCACAAGGCAGCGGGCAATCAACACACGTTGGAATTGTCCTCCTGAGAGCTGGCTGATTTGGCGATCAGCATAGTCTGAAAGTCCAACGATTTCAAGAGCCTCTGCCACTTTTTTCCAGTGGCTGGCCTTTAAAGTGTGAAAAAGCGGGATAGATGGATAGAGTCCCAGTGAGACACATTCCTTGACCTTGATAGGGAAATTGTAGTCGATATGGATTTTTTGCTCGACATAGGCAACTCGATGTAAAGATTTCTTGACTTCTTTGTCGTCGAGAAAGGCCTGACCTTCATGTGGGATAATTCCCAACATACCTTTTAATAAAGTTGATTTTCCAGCACCATTTGGACCAATAATTCCGGTAATCGTTGGTCCTTGGAGCACTAGTGAAATATCCTTTAGTGCCAACGTTTCTTTGTAGGAGACACTGAGGTTTTCGATACGTATCATACAGTTGTATTCCTCCTGCCTTTTAATATACCTTAAAAAAAAAATTAAGTCAAGTTAATTTTTGAAAAATTTAAAATAATAACTGAAAAACGAAGAAAAAAGAGAAACCATTTTTAATTGCATTCCCAAGTGTTTTTTGCTAAGCTAAGAATAAGTGAAAAATGAAAGCGAGAACAAGATGACACGTTATCAAGATGATTTTTATGATGCTATTAATGGCGAATGGGAAAAAACAGCTGTCATTCCAGCTGATAAATCTCGAACAGGTGGTTTTATTGACCTTGATGAGGAAATTGAAGAGTTGATGCTGGCAACAACGGACAAGTGGTTGGCAGGAGAGGATGTCCCAGAGGATGCTATCCTCGCAAACTTTGTTAAGTACCATCGCATGGTACGCGATTTTGATAAGAGAGAAGCAGATGGGATCAAGCCCGTCCTTCCTCTGCTCAAGGAATATCAGGATTTGGAGAGTTTTGCAGATTTTACCAGCAAACTGGCAGAGTTCGAACTAGCTGGTAAACCAAACTTCCTTCCATTTGGTGTATCGCCAGACTTTATGGATGCCAGAACCAATGTTCTTTGGGCCAGTGCTCCAGGAACAATCTTGCCAGATACAACCTACTATGCTGAAGACCATCCTCAACGTGAGGAGCTCTTGACTCTTTGGAAGGAAAGTACAACGAATCTTCTCAAAGCCTATGATTTCTCAGACGAGGAAATCGCAGACTTACTAGAGAAGAGATTGGAATTGGACCGTCGTATCGCAGCAGTGGTTCTTTCAAACGAAGAAAGTTCAGAATATGCCAAACTCTACCATCCATACGCTTATGAAGAATTCAAAAAATTTGCTCCTGCCCTACCTTTGGATGACTTCTTCCAAGCTGTTCTTGGGCAAGTTCCTGACAAGGTTATCGTAGATGAGGAACGTTTCTGGCAAGCAGCAGATCAGTTTTATAGTGAGGAAGCTTGGCCTCTACTCAAAGCAACCTTGATTTTGGCAGTGGTGAATCTTTCAACCAGTTATTTGACAGATGAGATTCGTGTCTTGTCAGGTGCCTATGGACGTGCCCTTTCAGGTGTGCCAGAAGCTCAGGACAAGGTCAAGGCAGCTTATCATTTGGCCCAAGGTCCCTTTAAGCAAGCCCTTGGTCTCTGGTACGCGCATGAAAAATTCTCTCCAGAAGCTAAGGCAGACGTAGAGAAAAAAGTAGCGACTATGATTGACGTTTATAAGGAACGTTTGGCTAAGAATGACTGGCTCACGCCTGAAACGCGTGACAAGGCCATTGTCAAACTTAATGTCATCAAGCCTTATATCGGTTATCCAGAGGAATTGCCAGCCCGCTACAAGGACAAGGTAGTGGATGAAACTGCCAGTCTCTTTGAGAATGCCCTAGCCTTTGCGCGTGTGGAAATCAAGCACAGCTGGAGTAAGTGGAACCAACCGGTTGACTACAAGGAGTGGGGCATGCCTGCTCATATGGTCAATGCCTACTATAATCCTCAGAAGAACTTGATTGTCTTCCCAGCGGCTATTTTACAGGCTCCATTCTATGACTTGCACCAGTCGTCTTCAGCCAACTACGGTGGTATTGGTGCTGTTATTGCTCACGAGATTTCTCATGCCTTTGACACAAATGGTGCGTCCTTTGATGAAAATGGTAGCCTCAAGGATTGGTGGACAGAGAGTGACTATACTGCTTTCAAAGAAAAAACACAAAAAGTTATCGACCAGTTTGATGGGCAAGAATCTTACGGTGCAAGAATCAACGGGAAACTAACCGTGTCTGAAAACGTTGCTGACTTGGGAGGAATTGCTGCAGCCCTTGAAGCTGCTAAGAGAGAACCAGACTTCTCAGCTGAAGAATTTTTCCACAACTTTGCTCGTATCTGGCGCATGAAAGGCCGTCCAGAATTGATGAAACTTATGGCCAGTGTCGATGTGCACGCGCCTGCCAAACTCCGTGTCAATGTGCAAGTGCCAAACTTCGATGACTTCTTTACAACATACGATGTCAAAGAAGGCGACGGCATGTGGCGTTCACCAGAGGATCGTGTGATTATTTGGTAATACAAAAACCAAGGAGAAAATCCTTGGTTTTTTGCTTGCTAGAAAAAGGGATTAAAGGTCTTTTCGTGAGCGATGGTTGTAGCTGGACCATGCCCTGGATAGACATCGTAGTTAGGAAGAGTGAAGAGTTGAGTCTGGACACTATGGAGGAGTTGTTCCATGCTACCTGTAGGAAGGTCTGTCCGTCCGATGGTTTCGCGGAATAGAGCATCTCCTGTTAAGACTAGATGGGCATCAGGAAAAACCAGAGAAACACCACCGATAGAGTGGCCAGGTGTTGGCAATACCGTAAAACGGAACTCTTCGATCTGGTATTCCTCGTCAAAGACATAGGTGTGCTCAGCTGGTTTGCAGACGACATCCTCCATATCGTCGTGCCGTGGGAGGCCAGAGAGATTGTCTACAGGAGTGTAGAGCCAGCTGGCTTCACTTTCTGCGACGTAGACTGGGGGATTTCCAAAAGTATCTCTGACCAAGTCAAGACTCATAATATGGTCGTAGTGGGTGTGGGTCAGGAGAATCGCACAGACGGGTTTGTTGATTTTCTCGATAGTTTTGCGAATAGCTTCCCAATGGCTACCAGGGTCGACCACAATCAGGTGTTGGTCTCCCTCTATGTAGTAGGTGTTTTCATAGGCAACAGGGTTTACAGTTTTATGGATTTTCATACTGGCTCCAATCTCAAAGAATGTACTGATATCAGTATAACACAGAAGAGAGGGCTTAGGGTATCAGAAGGTCTTTTTCCTACCTTAACGATTTTTCCAAGCTTGGTAACGGGTATCAATCAAGAGTTGGGTTAAGCGTCCCATGGTTTCTCTTTCTTCGGGAGTGAGGGATTGGGCTTGGACAAAGAGATGGTGAATGTGTTCAATGACCTTGAAGGAAGAAAGGTCGTTGATAGAAGAGATGCCTGCATCGAGAATGATTCCAAAAAAGAGGTCAAAGTAGAGCTGCAGTTCTTCGTCAGGAACGGTTTCAACCCATTCCTTGAAGGTAGTATCGACTTGCTGGCTGTCACTATTGGTCTCGTCTAGTTGGACAAAGTGCTTGTCTTCAACCTGCCAACTAAAGGTGTCATGCTGGGCAAGACCGCCCAAGGCAGTGCTTCGAACGACGATTTTTTTATCCGGAATTTCCAGCATCATCCCGATGATAGAACCTTGTGGAACAAATACTTTCGTTCTTTCCATCATATTTTGATAGCCTGGTGTTTCGGTTAGTTCCTTGTGAAGTCCAGGGGCATCAAAAGTATAGACAGCGATAATATTTTTCTGCAAGTTTGGATCAAGTTGACTGGCAGCATAGACAGCTAGATTGCCCCCTTTTGAGTGTCCTGTTAGAATAACCTTTTGATTAGGATGTTGAGCAAAAAAGTCCTGTAAATACTGAAGGGCGTGTTTTTGAGCTGGGATCTCCTTCATATAGGTCATATGAAAATCTTCTTTCCAACCGATGATACTGTCATCCGTCCCACGAAAAACAAGCAAATAGGTATCGAGACTGATACGATAAGTCATGGCTGCGAACTGTTTTTGCAATTCAGGATCGATATCGTTGATAAAGTCTGAGAGCTTGCAATTTTTAAAGCGTTTGTGTTGAGCGAGCCGATCTAACAATTGAAGACGGTTCTTATTGGTCAGCATAGTCGTGTCTCTAGGGATTTGAGATGCAAGATCTATGAGGCGCTTTGGTTCTTGGGTGACTACATCATCAAAAGCAAGGTAGGTTAATTCAGTCAAGGCAAGAACATCTAACTCGTTCACGGGGAGGTCATAAAAGGAATCGTATGCTACATCATTTAAGTAGTCAAAAATATTGGCCATAAAAGCTCCTTTCTCTATGTTTATCCTACCACATTTACCTAGAATTAGCTAGTAGGCTTGCTGGCTTTTACTATTTGACTAGAGTGCTGATTCAAATACAGGTTTGCGTTTTATCCAATTAGAAAATCTGTTATAATAATAGAAAAAGGAGGAGCGCATGCACAAGATTTTACTAGTAGAAGATGATCAAGTCATTCGGCAACAAGTTGGGAAATTGCTCTCCGAGTGGGGATTTGAAGTCGTTTTGGTAGAAGACTTTATGGAAGTGTTGAGTTTATTTGTCCAGTCGGCACCTCATCTGGTCCTCATGGATATTGGTCTGCCTCTTTTTAATGGTTATCACTGGTGCCAGGAGATTCGCAAGATTTCCAAGGTACCTATCATGTTTCTGTCTTCAAGAGATCAGGCTATGGATATCGTCATGGCGATCAATATGGGAGCGGATGACTTTGTGACCAAGCCTTTTGACCAGCAGGTTCTATTGGCTAAGGTTCAGGGTTTGTTGCGCCGTTCCTATGAGTTTGGACGAGATGAAAGTTTGCTAGAGTATGCGGGTGTTATCCTCAATACCAAGTCTATGGACCTGCACTATCAGGGTGAAATCCTGAGCTTAACCAAGAATGAATTTCAAATTTTGCGAGTTTTGTTTGAACATGCGGGTAATATCGTAGCCCGTGATGACCTGATGCGGGAGCTCTGGAACAGCGACTTTTTCATCGACGACAATACCCTGTCTGTTAATGTGGCTCGTTTGCGCAAAAAGCTTGAGGAACAAGGATTAGCTGGCTTTATCGAAACCAAGAAAGGGATAGGATACGGACTGAAACATGCTTGATTGGAAATCATTTTTTCTAGCCTATCTGCGCTCTCGCAGTCGCGTTTTTACCTATATTTTTTCATTAGGCTTTCTCGTCCTTCTCTTTCAGTTTTTATTTGCTAGTCTAGGAACTTATTTTCTTTATTTCTTTCTGCTCAGTAGTTTTTTGACCTTATTATTTTTGGCTTGGGATATATTTGCAGAAGCTCAGGTTTACCGGCAGGAAGTACTCTATGCTGAGAGAGATCCCAAGTCTCCTCTGGAATGTGCGCTGGCAGAGAAACTCGAAGAGCGAGAGTCTGAATTGTATCAAAAGAAGTCGGAAGCCCAAAGCAAGCTGACGGATTTGCTTGATTACTATACCTTGTGGGTTCACCAGATCAAGACCCCCATTGCTGCTAGTCGCCTTTTGGTAGCAGAAGTCTCTGATCGGGAGGTCAAACAGCAGTTGGAACAGGAAATTTTCAAGATTGACTCCTATACCAATCTGGTTTTACAGTACCTGCGTTTAGAGAGTTTTCACGATGACTTGGTCTTTGAAAAGGTTCAAGTGGAGGACTTGGTCAAGGATATGGTTCGTAAGTACGCACTTTTCTTTATCCAAAAGGGACTGACGGTCAATCTCCATGACCTTGACAAAATTATCGTGACCGATAAGAAGTGGTTGTTGGTCGTCATTGAACAAATCCTCTCAAACAGTCTCAAGTACACTAAGGAAGGTGGGCTAGAGATTTATATGGAAGGCCAGAAGCTCTGCATCAAGGATACGGGAATCGGGATAAAAAACAGCGATGTGCTCCGAGTCTTTGAACGTGGTTTTTCAGGCTACAATGGCCGTCTGACCCAGCAGTCATCTGGACTTGGACTTTATCTATCTAAGAAAATTTCTGAAGAACTGGGTCACCAGATTCGCATCGAGTCTGAGGTCGGAAAAGGAACGACAGTAAGGATCAAATTCGCTGAAGTGAAGCTCGTTATTGAGTAAACATAAATGAGAAAAAGCCTCCGAATGGAGGCTTTTATGCTAGTTTTTTATTTCTCAACACGTGACTTGTTAGCGATATCAGCAAGGATATCTTGGACAAAGTCATCAACTGAGACAGTGTGTGTTTCTTTTTGGCCGTAGCGACGAACGTTGACTGTTCCGTCTTCCATTTCCTTATCACCAACGATCAATTGGTAAGGAATCTTGCTGGTTTGAGAAGCACGAATCTTGAACTGCATTTTTTCGTTGCGTTCATCCACATCAGCACGGACACCACGGTCACGGAGTTTTTTAGCTACTTCCCATGCGTAGTCTACGTGTTTTTCGTTAGAAACGGGGATGAGGGTCACTTGATGTGGTGCAAGCCATGTTGGGAAGGCACCCTTGTAGTTCTCAATCAAGATAGCTGTGAAGCGTTCCATAGTTGAGATAACCCCACGGTGAATCATAACTGGACGGTGTTCTTCACCATCAGCTCCAATGTATTTGAGGTCGAAGCGTTCTGGAAGCAAGAAGTCAAGCTGGATAGTAGAAAGGGTTTCTTCTTTTCCGAGAGCTGTCTTAACTTGGATATCCAATTTTGGTCCGTAGAAGGCTGCTTCACCTTCAGCTTCAAAGTAGTCAACGTCCATTTCATCAAGGGCTGCACGAAGCATGGTTTGGGCATTTTCCCACATCTCATCGTTGTCAAAGTACTTGTGAGTATCTTGAGGGTCACGAAGAGAGAGACGGAAGCGGTATTCAGTCAAGTTGAAGTCTTCATAAACATCGATAATCAACTGAAGGGCACGTTGGAATTCTTCTTGGATTTGTTCTGGAGTAACAAAGAGGTGACCGTCGTTGAGTGACATCTCACGCACACGTTGAAGACCTGTGAGGGCACCAGATTTCTCGTAGCGGTGCATCATACCGATTTCAGCGATACGGATTGGCAATTCGCGGTAAGAGTGAACATGGTGCTTGAAGACTTGGATGTGGTGCGGGCAGTTCATTGGACGAAGAACGAATTCTTCCCCGTCCCCCATGTCCATAGTTGGGAACATGTCTTCTTGGTAATGATCCCAGTGACCAGAAGTCTTGTAAAGCTCCACAGAAGCAAGTGGTGGAGTGTAAACGTGTTGGTAGCCAGAAGCCAACTCTTTGTCGACGATGTAGCGTTCCAATTCACGACGGATCGTCGCACCGTTTGGCAACCAGAATGGAAGTCCTTGACCAACTTCTTGAGAAATCATGAAGAGGTCAAGCTCTTTACCAAGTTTACGGTGGTCACGTTCTTTAGCTTCTTCACGCATTTGAAGATAGTTCTTCAAGTCTTTCTTATCAAACCAAGCTGTCCCGTAGATCCGTTGCATCATCGCGTTGTCGCTATTTCCACGCCAGTAAGCACCAGCTACATGGAGAAGGTGGAAGATTTGGATACGGCCTGTTGATGGAACGTGAGGGCCACGGCAAAGGTCCACGTATTCCCCCTGACGGTAGATAGTTAAACCACCTTCGTCTTCAGAGTGTTCTTCGATCAATTCCAACTTGTAAGGGTCGTTCTTGAAGATTTCACGCGCCTCGTCCTTGGTAACTTCTTCACGAATAGATGGGAAGTTTTCTTTGACAATCTTTTGCATTTCTTCTTCGATACGAGGCAGGTCTTCGTTAGAGATTTGACCAGCAGTATTGTCGGTATCGTAGTAGAAGCCATCTTCAATAGCCGGACCAACTCCCAAGTGAATATCAGGGAAAAGGCGACGAGCTGCTTGGGCAAACAAGTGGGCAGCTGAGTGACGCAAGATTGGAAGGGCATCTTCGTGATCAGGTGTCACGATTTCGATGCTTCCATCTTCAGTGATAGCACGAGTCGTGTCGATGAGTTTGCCGTTGAATTTACCAGCCAAGGCTTTTTTAGCTAGGGAATTGCTGATAGATTGGGCAATTTCAAAAGTAGTAACGCCAGATTCGAATTCACGAACAGCGCCATCTGGGAAAGTAATCTTAATCATGGTTTTCTCCTTAAAAATTTATCATATTTAAAAACTGAGGTTGAAGAAGTAGAGAATTCGTTATCTACAAAGAATGATAACAATTGATTATCTAAACAAATGATAGTTTAACTTTCTTATTCTAAAGATAAAGAAAGCTGTAGAAATGAATAGATAGCATACTAAGGAAAGGATTAGAGACAGATATTGTTCATCAGTCATCTCACCTCTCATGTATATCCTTAGTGGATAGTTTCTTATAGCATTAACCAAATAAATACCAGCAGTTAGACTTAGGAAATATCCTGATAGGATGAGTTTCTTTTTCTTAAAAAACATTAAGATACCAAGAAAAGGAGCAAGAAATGGCAAAAGAGGAACAAATGCAAAAAATGAAAAGACAACAATGTACTCTAACCCCCATAGACTGAGAGTTTTCATTAGCCAGACATAGACGATAAGGAAGGCACAGGGAATCACCCAAGACAATGATTTATTCATATCAACCTCCATCTTCTTTTCTTAGCTATGTTTCATTTAACTTGGCAATATCTCTATTCTCCAAACAAAAAACGACATCCTAAAAGGACGTCGCAACGTGGTTCCACCTTCATTCATGTTCCTCAAAAAAGAGGGACACCTCTGATTGGCTTTAACGTGGCCACCGTTTTATGTTTGCATAAAAGTCAGTAGAGTAGTATCAGTTTAGGCTTTCTATGCGTTTCCAGCAACCACGCACTCTCTGGTAGAAAGGGATTAAGTGACTTGTCTCTATGCATTATTATAGCATGATTGCGAGAATTTTCAAGGTTTTTGTATAATTTTTTTGTTTTTCGCTCGCTGGAAGAGATGCTTGATCCCCGCACCAGAAACCAACCCAAGTAGGGCAAAGAGCTCATAGGCTAGGAAGTAAAGCAGGATGAATTCGCCAAAGGTGATGATGGTATAGCAATAGAGCAGACCAATGCTGAGTAACCACCACAGTGAGAAATGAAATCGATAGCTATAAAGTAGCGATACGATAAAGGTTACCAGAGGTGAAAAGAGGATGATGTTGTAAATGTACAGTCCCTTCAGTGTATATGGGTCAGAGATGAGTAGTGAGAATAGCTCATAGAGTGGCCAGTAAAAAAAGAAAGTGACAAGGTAGTATGGGATATACTTAAGATAATTCCGCATGGCAATAGTCCTCCAATCTGGAAAAATTGAGAGATATTGTAGACCACATAATCCTAAATGAAGGGGAAATCTCTACTTATAGTATAGCACGATTTGGAGGCTCTTACAATTTAATCCATTGATCAGTGATAGTGATCTTTTCGAGTGTTTTCTGTTATAATACTAACAAAAGAAGTAAAAGGGTAAGGAGAAAGAATGACCAAAATAGCAGTTCTTTCAGACATACATGGAAATACGACAGCTTTGGAAGCTGTTCTGGCTGATGCTAAAGTGGCAGAGGTAGACCAATACTGGCTTTTAGGGGATATTCTGATGCCAGGAACAGGACGTAGAAGGATATTGGACCTATTAGCTAGCTTGCCTATTACAGTAAGAGTGCTGGGAAATTGGGAAAATAGTCTCTGGCGAGGCCTGCATCGCAAGTTAGATCCTACAAAAGCGAGCCATCGTTATCTCCTGCGTCAAAGTCAGTACATCTTAGAGGAGATCAGCCCTGAAGAAATCGAAGATCTCAATAATCAACCTATGCAAGTTCATCGTCAGTTTGGTGATTTGAAGGTAGGAATCACTCACCATCTCCCTGATAAAAACTGGGGTAGAGAGTTGATTCATACGGGAAAACAAGAAGATTTTGATAGATTGGTGACGAATCCACACGCCTCTATCGCAGTATATGGCCATATTCACCAACAGTTGCTTCGTTATGGAAGTGATGGACAGTTGATTCTTAATCCAGGTTCGATTGGGCAACCCTTCTTTTTAGATGCGTGGTTGCGTAAGGACCTGCGGGCCCAGTATATGATCTTAGAGTTTGATGAGGCAGGTTTGTCTGATGTTGATTTTCGTCGAGTGGATTATGATGTGGAAACTGAATTGCAGTTGGCTAAGGATTTGAAGCTTCCCTATTTCCAGGTCTACTATGAAAGTTTGGTAAATGGGATTCACCATACTCATAACCACGAATTGTTAGGTCAGATTAGTGAACAAGAAGGTTATGACAGGGATGTTGAGCTTTGGATGGAAAGAGACAAGAAAGATTGGTTTTAAGAGGTAGAAATAAGATAGTCTAGTGACTGCTGTTTTGCGATAAGTCGAACTGGATACGAATTGACGGCTTCTCAAATTTATGTTAGAATAACGGAATAAAACTAATTTGAATCTCATACTAATTGATATTCAAAATAAGAGGAGACAAATAATGAAACCAGAAGAGTTACACGCTATTGCCTCGGAGTTGGGCATGCAATTTGACGAAGATTCGCGTAGTATTTATGGCACGCAGTCAGGTTATTTACTTTTCCTGCAAGAAACTGACGTGAAAAATCAGTTTCGACTTTGTGTCAGTGTGAGTTTGAATGGCAATCCTGCGGATTCAGAAGAAAACGAAATGGTTTGGGATGAGTTTAAGAGTGAATCTCTTCCAAACTTGTCGACCTTGTCTATCAACCAGTACCTTGTTTCTTTTGTTGTAAAAGGTGCCATGCGCAAATCCAAAACAATTGAAAAGTTACAGACGCTCATAACAGACCTCGTTGCATTCCTTGAAACCCATCATTTCGTCCAAGTGTGTGCCTACAGTGGTCAGGAAGGCCCCGTTGGTCTCTATCAATTAGGTGATTCAATTTTCCTTATCAACGAGGAAAGCTATCAATTGCTGAAGAGCAACCTTCAAATCGAGGTGGATTCTTATCAAAATAAAAAGGAAAATGTTCTTCTTGGAGCAGTTGGTGCCTTGCTGGGAGCCTTGATTGGTGGAGCAGTTGCTCTATTTATCGCTCGTCTAGGTTATGTAGCTATGGTAGCGGGTATTGTTCTGGGGATTTGTACCATTAAAGGATATGAAATCCTTGGAAGAAAGGTATCTCGAAAGGGGATTGTGATTTCCTCTATTTGGATGGTGATTACTGTCTTTCTAGTGAATCAAATTGATTTGGCGATGGAAGTCGTTGCCAAACTAGGGGTTGAGTTTGCCTTTGCTTTCCGAGTGGTGAATGATTTAATCTTTAGCGGTCATTTTCCAGATAACTATTTTTATAATCTAGCTATGTTAGCTGTGTTTACCTTAGTTGGTGCTGGGGTGTCTATCAGCTCAGTCTGGTCAAGTCATAAAACAAAAGGGATTGTCCGTAAAATTGCATAAAAAATAAGTCTTTGTATGCCCTCTACCGTTCTGGTTGTCAAGAGGGATACAGGACTTTTTGCATGGAGAAGGTAATCATTCGTTAATATTTGACAGGAAAACCAAAAACGGTATAATGTTTATACGGGAAAAGATGAATAAAATATCAATGAAAGGAGAAGAAGATGCAAATTTCAAGCCGATTTACAATTGCGACTCATATGATGATTATTATTGCAATGCAGGATACAGAAAGTAAAGTAACCAGCGATTTTCTTGCGGCTAGTGTCGGAGTCAATCCAGTCATTATCCGAAAGACTTTATCGCAACTCAAAAAAGCAGGATTGATTTCAGTTGCTCGTGGTACGGGAGGAACTGAGATAATAAAAGACCTTCAAGAGATCAGTTTGTTGGATGTCTACCAAGCTGTGGAGTGTTTAGGAAAATCCGGTAAGCTCTTTAGTTTTCATGACAATCCAAATCCTAATTGCCCAATTGGTGCGAATATCCATGCAGTTTTGGACCAAAAGTTGTTTGATGTTCAAGCAGCTATGGAAAACCAACTGCGTCAGACAAGTCTGGCTCAGGTTGTGGCAGATGCTCAGAATAAACTGTCTAAGTAAGAGGACTAAGGTTCTCTTTTTCTATTGCCGCTCTTTTTATGAGTTGGGCAAGAAGAATTGTGGTAAAGTGTACTAGATTCTTTACGGTAAACTATAAAGAAAAATGTGAGCCTCAGTTTCAGGTTCACATTTTCTTTTTGGTCTATGGCAAAATGGCTTTTAGTTCCTTCAGGATAGTTTGCAAGGTTACGACCGCTTGTTCTCCTTGTTGCGGTTGGTAGAGTAGTTGGAAATACTTGCGAATAGTTTCTTCAAATTGCTTAGGGAGGAGTGTACAATGGGTCTTTGCGTACTCCAACATTCGTTTTTCACCAGGATGGGTTTGCTCATTGAGCGCAAATAACAAGTCAAAGTAGGAAGCAAAAAATTCACTCGTACGATGATTCATGCTGAGAAGATCTTGACGCTTGATAGCTTTTTCTATTTGATGAGAGAAGGCAGGCATGGCTTGGTCTAGCAAAAGGAACTGCCTTTCGATGATATGTTTTTTGAGTTCCTGTGGATAGGGAATCTGGTAAGTCTTTTGGAGAGAAGCATAGTGTCCATTCGGATCGTATAAAATCTTGCTGTGGAGTAGATTATGCCACATGCAAGTTGTATAAGCATTTTGAGCTTTGTGTTGAAAAACGGTTGAGTTCAATTCCTGTTCAAACGACTCCAGCGAACGATAAATCAACTCGATTTGGATACCGTTGTTTAGTACACAGTCGTCCTCTAACTCCCAAAACTGGTTTCCAATTTCCATATAGGAGCAGTATTTACTCAAAATTTTGAGGCGAGTCGCCTCATCAATAGAAGAGTTGAGATAGACATAAACGTCATAGTCAGAATTTTGATCATAGTTTTGTCCTGCACGAGAGCCACCAAGAGCGATAGCTTCTACTTGTTCCAGTTGAGAGAATTCTTTGCAAAGTTCGTGGATCATGATTTTTCTCCTTGCTTTATGGTTTTAAAGTCATTTTACCAAAAAGTAAAACGTTTGCATAGCATTGAGTTACTCTTTTTCATTTATAGCAAAAAATGTGAACCCTTGTTTTGAGTTCACATTTCTTTTTTATTCTGCAGCTTGTTGCCAACGTTTTGCTAGCTTATGAGACAGGCTAGAAATGGCAAAGTTAAAGATAAAGTAAATCAAGGCAATCAGGATATAAAGACTGAAGACCTGCTCTGGTTCGAAATAGCGTCCCATGAGGATTTGGCTAGCGCCAAAGAGTTCTTGTAGAGCGATAACAGAGTAGAGAAGGCTGGTATCCTTAATTACAGTTACAAACTGAGAAATGATAGCTGGCAACATTTTGCGGATCGCTTGTGGGAGAATGATGTAGTAGAGGATTTGCGTAGAGGTGAATCCTTGTGACATTCCTGCTTCGTACTGTCCCTTGTCCACGGCATTGAGACCGCCTCGGATAATCTCAGCCAGGGCTGCTGAGGTAAAGAGGGTAAAGGCTGTAATACCAGCTGGTGTGGACTTCATCTTAAACACCAAAAAGATGGTGAAAATCCAGAGGAGGTTGGGAACGTTACGTACAAACTCGATATAAATGCTGGAGATGATCCGTAAAATAGGATTTTTCCCATTTCTCATGACGGCTAGCACTGTTCCGATAAGGGTCGAGAGGACGATAGCAATCAGAGAAATGTAGAGGGTTAAGCCAAATCCTTTAAAGATAAAGATTAGGTTATCTGGGGTCAAAACTTCTAAAATGGATTCCATAGTAACCTCCTAAAGTGAATAGGCTTTTTTGTTGGCTTGCTCCATCTTGCGACCAAACTGGGCAACAGGGAAGCATAGGGCAAAGTAGAGAAGAGCAGCACCTAAAAAGGCTGGGATATAGTTTCCGTTGAGAGCCGACCAAGACTTAGTCACAAACATCAAGTCTACTCCAGAGATGATAGCTACGGTAGAGGTGTTCTTGATGAGGTTAACAATTTGGTTGGTCAATGGAGGGAGAATGATACGGAAGGCCTGAGGCAAGATAATCAAGCGCATGGCACTGATATAGGTAAAACCTTGCGACAAGGCGGCCTCCATCTGACCGCTAGGAATAGACTGAATCCCTGAACGAATAACCTCAGCGATATAAGCGCCGTGATAGAGTCCCACGCAGAGAACAGCTGTCCAATAAATCGGAATCATGATGGTATGGTCACTGATAAGAGGCAAACCATAAAAGACGATGACAAACTGCACTAAGAGGGGAGTATTTTGATAAAATTCGACAAAGATACGAGCCAAAACACGCAAGAATGGGCGTTTGCTGGTTGACATGGCCCCAAAGAAGATGCCCAAAACCATGGCGAGGATAAAAGATCCAATCGCTAGGGCAAGGGTGAAGAGGAAACCATTGAAAAATTGTCCAAAATCCTGAAAATTGGCTGTCCAAGATGATAAATCTGTCATGGGGTGTCCTCCTTAATCTGCAGTATGGCTAGATGGTTTGAGCTTGTAACGGTCATAAAGTTTCTGCAAACTACCGTCCTTGGTCCATTTAGTGACCAAGCTATCAAGATAATCGTTGAGCTCGGTGTTTGATTTCTTGGTAACAATACCGTAGTCAGATGGCTTGAAACTATCATCTAGTAGTTCTGTCCGTTTACTAATGTAGCCAGAGAGGATAGAGCGGTCAACGGAAAAGGCATCAATACGGTGAGCGTGAAGGGAAGTAATCAATTCTGGATAGGAACCAAGTTCTACGAATTTAAACTTCAGACCTTTCTTTTTACCCAGTTCAGTAATCAGGCGTTGGGTGATGGAACCTTGGGCAACCCCAATGGTTTTGCCGTTTAGGTCCTCAATGCTTTTGATGTTGGCGGATTTATTGACCAAAAATCCAGAAGCGTCCGTATAGTAGGGACTGGTGAAGTTGTATAATTTTTTACGTTCATCTGTGATGGTAAAGGTTGCGATATCCATGTCTACCTGTTCATTGTCTAGGAGTGGTCCACGTGTTTGAGCGGTAACAGGAACGTAGCGAATCTTGACCTTGAGTTCGTCTGCAATCATCTTGGCAAGGTCCGTTTCGATACCAGAATAAGTCCCTGTCTTGGGATCCTTGTAGCCAAAATTAGGAACGTCTTGTTTGACACCGACAACTAGTTCGCCTCTTTTTTGAATGTCTGCGACGCTGGTATCGGCTTGGACTGGTTTGGCAGCAGTAAGGCTGAAAAGGCTAATCAATAATGCGGATAAAAAGAATTTCTTTTTCATAGGCGCCTCCTTATTTGACTTTATCACTTTCGTGGTTGATAATTTTGCTGAGAAATTGTTGAGCACGAGGTTCGCTTGGATTGTCAAAAAAGTCATCAACATCTGTCGTGTCTACTAAAACCTCTCCGTCGGCCATAAAGATAATGCGGTCCGCAACTTCACGGGCAAAGCCCATTTCGTGGGTAACGATGATCATATTCATCCCATCATGCGCCAGTTTTTGCATAACTGCTAGAACATCTCCGATGGTTTCAGGGTCAAGGGCAGATGTTGGTTCATCAAAGAGGAGGAGTTCCGGATGCATGGCAAGACCACGTGCGATGGCGATCCGCTGTTTTTGTCCACCAGACAGCATAGCTGGGTAGGAATCTTTCTTGTCCCACATGTTTACAAATTCCAGATATTTTTGGGCTGTTTTTTCAGCTTCTTTTTTATCAATTCCTAGAACTTTTATGGGCGCGAGTGTTACATTTTCTAACACTGTTTTGTGTGGATAAAGGTTAAAATGCTGGAAAACCATGCCAACTTCCTTACGAAGAGGAACTAAATCTTTCTGGCTAGCACCTGCTACTTGGTGTCCATTGACTCGGAGACTTCCTTTGTCAACAGCCTCCAAACCATTGATCGTACGGATAAGAGTGGACTTCCCAGAACCGGAAGGTCCAAGCAGGACAACAACTTGTCCTTTTTCAAAACGGAGATTGATGTCGCGGAGTGCGTGGTAGTCTCCGTAATATTTTTCGACGTTTTTAAATTCTACTAAAGCCATGAGAGATCTCCTTTGTGTTAGATTTTATAACATGATTTTACAACAAAAGAATGTTCTTGTCAAATCATATCTGAAAAAAATTCACTAAAATGTTACAAAAAAGCAATCTGGATAGAGAAAATGCCTAAATCATGTTATAATGAAACGATAGAATTCTTAGAAAGAGTGGATGTCTTTTTGATAACTCCTACTTATGAATGGCAGTTTGCCCCGCAGGTTGAAGATGCGGATTTTACGAAGATAGCCAAGAAGGCTGGGCTGGGTCCTGAGGTGGCTCGGTTATTATTTGAAAGAGGGATTCAGGATGAAGAAAGTCTAAAGAAGTTTTTAGAACCTTCTTTAGAGGATTTACATGACCCCTATCTGCTCCATGATATGGACAAGGCAGTGGAACGGATTCGTCAGGCTATTGAAGAAGGGGAAAACATTCTCATCTATGGAGACTACGATGCGGATGGTATGACTTCAGCTTCGATTGTTAAGGAAAGTTTGGAACAGCTTGGCGCTGAGTGCCGTGTTTATCTACCCAATCGCTTTACCGATGGCTATGGTCCCAATGCCAGTGTCTATAAATATTTTATCGAGCAAGAGGGAATTTCCTTGATTGTGACAGTGGATAATGGGGTTGCAGGTCACGAAGCCATTGAATTGGCTCAGACTATGGGTGTGGATGTCATTGTGACCGATCACCATTCCATGCCGGAAACCCTTCCTGATGCCTATGCGATTGTTCACCCTGAGCATCCAGATGCGGATTATCCCTTCAAATATTTGGCCGGATGCGGAGTGGCTTTCAAGCTAGCTTGCGCTCTTTTAGAAGAAGTGCAAGTGGAATTGCTTGATTTGGTTGCTATCGGTACCATTGCAGATATGGTGAGTTTGACAGATGAAAACCGTATTTTGGTTCAATATGGTCTGGAAATGCTGGGGCATACTCAGCGTATTGGTCTACAAGAAATGCTGGATATGGCTGGGATTGCTGCGAATGAAGTTACAGAAGAAACGGTTGGCTTTCAGATTGCCCCTCGTTTAAATGCCTTGGGGCGTTTAGATGATCCTAATCCAGCTATTGATTTGTTGACTGGGTTTGACGACGAGGAAGCACATGAGATTGCCCTCATGATTCACCAGAAAAATGAAGAACGTAAGGAGATCGTTCAGTCAATCTATGAAGAAGCTAAGACCATGGTAGATCCTGAGAAGAAGGTCCAGATTTTGGCCAAGGAAGGCTGGAATCCTGGGGTTCTGGGTATCGTTGCTGGTCGTTTGTTGGAAGAACTAGGGCAGACAGTCATCGTTCTTAGTATAGAAGAAGATCGTGCCAAGGGCAGTGCTCGTAGTGTGGAAGCGGTCGATATTTTTGAAGCTCTGGATCCCCATCGAGACCTCTTTATCGCCTTTGGCGGCCATGCTGGTGCAGCTGGAATGACGCTGGAAGTGGAGAAGCTTCCAGATTTATCTCAAGTCTTGGAAGACTATGTCCGTGAAAAAGGTGCAGATGCTGTTGGCAAGAACAAGTTAAATCTAGATGAAGAGTTGGACTTGGAGACCCTTAGTTTAGAAACGGTTAAAAGTTTTGAACGTTTGGCACCTTTTGGAATGGACAATCAGAAACCTGTCTTTTATATCAAGGATTTTCATGTCGAAAGTGCTCGTACCATGGGAGCAGGAAATGTCCACCTAAAACTAAAAATTTCCAAGGGTGAGGCGAGTTTTGAAGTGGTGGCCTTTGGACAAGGTAGATGGGCAACAGAGTTTGCTCAAACCAAGAATCTAGAATTGGCAGTCACCTTGTCTGTCAACCAATGGAATGGGCAAACTGCCCTCCAGTTGATGATGGTGGATGCGCGTGTGGAGGGTGTTCAACTCTTTAACATTCGTGGGAAGAATGCAGTCTTGCCAGAAGGGGTTCCAGTCTTGGACTTTGCTGGAGAATTACCAGAATTAGCGACCAGTGATGCTGTGGTTGTGAAAACCATTCCTGAAGATATTACCTTGCTGAAGGCCATTTTTCAGGAACAGGATTTCTCTGCTGTCTATTTCAAAAATGACATCGATAAGGCCTACTATCTGACAGGTTACGGGACTAGAGAACAGTTTGCAAAATTGTACAAGACCATTTACCAGTTTCCAGAGTTTGATATTCGCTACAAGCTGAAAGATTTGGCGGCTTATCTCAATATTCAACAAATCTTGCTGGTCAAGATGATTCAAGTATTTGAGGAGCTAGATTTTGTGACAATCAAAGATGGGGTCATGACAGTCAATAAAGAAGCGCCGAAAAGGGAAATTGCTGACAGTCAGATTTACCAAAATCTCAAACAAACTGTAAAAAATCAAGAAATGATGGCACTGGGGACCGTGCAAGAAATGTATGATTTTTTAATGGAGTTATAGATGGAAAGAGGCTGAGGTAACCAATCTCAGCTTTTTCTTTGTCTTATATTGAACTTATGTAGTAAAAGTATAAATTTTTGTAACATGACTAAAATATAACTCTAAACTAACTGACATGTAAATCAAGTATGATTTTCTTATCAAGAAAATATAAGGGGAATCTAGTTATGAAAAAAACAGTTACGAAACTGACTCTTGGTTTGACTTCTACCGCTATTTTGGCTACAGTTGGGGCTCAAACGGTTCATGCGAACTCTTACGTTGTCCAAGACGGTGATTCATTTTATGCCATTGCAACTGCAAACGGCATGGATCCGCATGAGTTGGCAGCTTTGAATGGAAAAACCATCTTTGACACTATCCACCCAGGGGACGTATTGGAAGTGAGTGGTTCTGCTCAGGCTAGCTCTACCTACAGTGCTCCAGCTAGCACTGCAAACGTGGTATCAGATACAGAAGATGTTGTCGAAAAGACTCCAACAAACTATGGAAACTCTTATCCTGTTGGTCAGTGTACATGGGGCGTGAAAGAATTGGCTCCTTGGGCAAGCAACTGGTGGGGAAATGCCAACACGTGGGCAATCTACGCGAGTGCTCAAGGCTATAAGACAGGAAGTGTTCCAGTAGTAGGAGCAATTGCCGTTTGGGATGGTGGTGAATATGGACACGTTGCTTATGTAACAGATGTTCAAAGTGAAAACTCTATCCAGGTATTGGAAGCAAACTACAGACGTCAAAAGCAGATTGCAAATTACCGTGGCTTCTTTAATCCTCATGAATTTTTAGGTAACGTCACTTATATCTATCCAAACTAAAGATGATAAAAAGATTTAGAATTTCTAAGTCTTTTTTCTTTTTGAAAAAATTTCCTATCGATAACCTCCATCTTAGTGGCTAATTGCTGAAAATTTTTTAGATTCTGTAGCGAACAGGAAATTCTCGCTTTTGGATGTAGATAAACCATGTCTTTGTAGAAAATAGTTCTCAAGTCGAGAGGTAAAGGGCAATAATTTAACTTGTTTTGAACTAAAAGAGAAATTTAGAGTTCGAGAAAGGTATCTGAAATCAAATTGATTAAGAAATCCATATTTTTTATGGTACAATCGTTCTATTATCTTCGATGAAGCATCCAAAAGAGAAGTCAAAGTTAAAGGATTCGATTCACAGTAGTGACTAATCTCTAGTTAAAAACCGATCTTCGTTTTGAAAATAATCAAAAAAATGGTATAATGGTAGGAAAAGATTCGGCTGAGAGTTTGAGAACTTTTAGAATAAGAGGGTAAATTCACCCTATAATCAAGATAAATGAAGTTTCGGAGGAAAAATGAGTAATATTAGTTTAACAACACTAGGTGGTGTACGAGAAAATGGGAAAAATATGTACATCGCTGAGATTGACAATTCAATTTTTGTTTTGGATGCGGGGCTTAAATACCCTGAAAATGAACAACTAGGTGTTGATGTCGTCATTCCAAATATGGACTACCTTTTTGAAAATAGCGATCGTATCGCAGGGGTCTTTTTGACCCACGGACATGCGGATGCCATTGGTGCCCTGCCTTATCTTTTGGCAGAGGCTAAGGTGCCTGTGTTTGGTTCTGAGTTGACCATTGAGTTGGCCAAACTCTTTGTCAAAGGAAATGATACGGTTAAGAAATTCAATGACTTCCATGTGATTGATGAAGATACAGAGATCGACTTTGGAGGGACTGTGGTTTCCTTCTTCCGTACAACTCACTCTATCCCAGAAAGTTTGGGAATAGTCCTGAAAACAGCTGAAGGTAGCATCGTTTATACAGGGGACTTCAAGTTTGACCAGACAGCTAGCGAATCCTATGCGACGGATTTTGCTCGTTTGGCAGAAATCGGTCGTGATGGTGTCTTGGCGCTCCTCAGTGATTCAGCCAATGCAGACAGCAATATCCAGGTGGCGAGCGAGAGTGAAGTTGGGGATGAAATTACTCAGACCATTGCAGACTGGGAAGGTCGTATCATCGTTGCAGCAGTTGCCAGCAACCTCTCTCGTATCCAGCAGGTTTTTGATGCGGCTGCAGATACAGGTCGCCGAGTTGTTTTGACTGGATTTGATATTGAAAATATCGTCCGCACTGCGATTCGACTCAAAAAATTATCTCTAGCTAATGAAAGTCTCTTGATTAAACCAAAAGAAATGTCTCGATTTGAAGACCATGAGTTGATTATTCTCGAGACGGGTCGTATGGGTGAGCCTATTAATGGACTTCGTAAGATGTCCATTGGTCGCCACCGCTATGTGGAAATCAAAGACGGGGACTTGGTCTATATCGTAACGACTCCATCTATCGCCAAAGAAGCCGTCATGGCGCGTGTTGAAAACATGATCTACCAAGCTGGTGGTGTGGTGAAACTCATTACCCAAAGCTTGCGAGTATCCGGACACGGGAATGCGCGTGATTTGCAGTTGATGATCAATCTTTTGCAACCAAATTACCTCTTCCCTATCCAAGGGGAGTACCGTGAGTTGGATGCGCATGCCAAGGCTGCCATGGCAGTTGGGATGTTGCCGGAACGCATTTTCATCCCTAAAAAGGGAACGACCATGTCTTATGAACATGGAGACTTTGTTCCAGCTGGAGCAGTTTCTGCAGGGGATGTCTTGATTGACGGAAATGCCATCGGGGATGTTGGAAATGTCGTCCTTCGTGACCGTAAGGTCTTGTCAGAAGATGGAATCTTTATCGTGGCAATCACTGTCAACCGTCGTGAGAAAAAAATTGTGGCCAAGGCCCGTGTTCATACGCGTGGGTTTGTTTACCTCAAGAAGAGCCGCGATATTCTCCGTGAAAGTTCAGAATTGATTAACCAAACGGTAGAAGATTATCTTCAAGGTGATGACTTTGACTGGGCAGATCTCAAAGGCAAGGTTCGTGACAATCTGACCAAGTACCTCTTTGATCAAACCAAGCGTCGTCCAGCAATCTTGCCAGTCGTGATGGAAGCAAAATAATAAGCAGAATACCTACAGAAAAAGTCGAAATTCGGCTTTTTCTTATAGAATAGTAAAAGGAGACAACCATGGCAGTTATGAATATTGAGTATTACTCAAAAGTTTTGGATATGGAGTGGGGTGTTACCGTACTCTATCCAGATGCTAGTCGGGTGACTGAACCAGATTGCACAGATATTCCTGTCCTTTATCTTTTGCACGGAATGTCAGGAAACCAAAATAGCTGGCTCAAACGTACCAATGTCGAACGCTTGTTGCGTGGAACCAATCTCATTGTTATCATGCCCAATACAAATAATGGCTGGTACACAGATACTCAGTATGGCTATAACTACTATACAGCTCTAGCAGAAGAACTCCCCCAAGTCATGAAACGTTTCTTCCCTAATATGACCAGCAAGCGAGAAAAGACCTTTATAGCTGGTCTCTCCATGGGTGGTTACGGCTCCTTCAAACTCGCTCTATCGACGAATCGATTTTCTCATGCGGCTAGTTTTTCTGGTGCGCTCAGTTTTCACGAATTTTCTCCTGAAAGTCAGGATCTTGGGTCACTTGCCTACTGGAGAGGAGTTTTTGGAGAAATCAAAGATTGGACAGCTAGTCCTCATTCGCTTGAAAGCATGGCTGCAAAATCCGATAAAAAGACCAAACTATGGGCTTGGTGTGGAGAGCAAGACTATCTTTACTCTGCCAATAACCTCGCAGTGAAAAACCTCAAAAAACTAGGTTTTGAGGTGACCTATAGTCATAGTCCAGGTAAGCACGAGTGGTACTACTGGGAAAAACAATTGGAGCGTTTTTTAGCTACTCTACCAATTGACTTTGTTTTGGAAGAGCGCTTATCTTAGTTTTAGGTTTCTTTCAGTTTTATTCAGTAAAATAGAGAATCTATCTTGGTCAAGGAGAATGTGATTTCAAGATAGGTTCTTATTTTTATGAAAGGTGGGACGTCATGTTCTGGATTATTCGATTATTCTTCCGATTTCTTTTGGGAATTTGGCGTTTCTTCTGGCGTCTGGTTTGGACTGTAGTTATTCTACTGCTCATTGCTTTTGGAGTGGTTTGGTATCTGACAGGTGATTTTCATTCTGCGGTCAATCAGGTTGAAAAAA
The DNA here is from genome assembly GCF_001812375.1 of Streptococcus sp. HMSC077F03. Lineage (GTDB taxonomy): Bacteria > Bacillota > Bacilli > Lactobacillales > Streptococcaceae > Streptococcus > Streptococcus oralis_S. Next base: position 189,230 of record NZ_KV808797.1, on the reverse strand, counting down.
TGAGTAAGATTGGTCAAGGTGGCTGGAATCAATGGAAGGAGACGGGAACGCTGGAAGTCTTGTCTCAGACAGACAGTCACCAACATGCAGAAGGCAAGTGGGCTCAGGCCTCAGCTCGCATCTATATTGAACCTCAAATGGATGAGACCTTCCAAGGTGCCTATGCAGAAGCCATAAAAAACTGGAATCAAACGGGAGCCTTTACCTTTGAGGTGGTTGCGGATCCTAGCCAGGCAGATATTGTGGCAAGTGAGATGAATGATGGATCGACCACTGTAGCTGGTCAAGCCGAGAGTCAAACCAATTTGTTAACCAAACAATTTATATCTGTAACGGTTCGCCTGAATCACTATTATCTATCCAATCCAAACTATGGTTATTCTTATGAACGGATCGTGCACACGGCGGAGCACGAGCTGGGGCATGCCATCGGATTGGATCATACCAACGAAATTTCTGTCATGCAGCCAGCAGGTTCCTATTATGGGATTCAGCCTCAGGATGTGAAGGCTGTTCAAGAGCTCTATACCAGTAGCGACTAGATAAAGTCGGTGAAATCTTAAAAGAAATCAAAGCTTCTCCAACAAGTGATTGGTGGGGCTTTTTGTTCGTCCTGTTACGGCCTTTTTGCTATAATGGAACTATGAATAACTTGATCAAATCAAAACTAGAGCTCTTGCCGACCAGCCCTGGTTGTTACATTCACAAGGATAAAAATGGCACCATTATCTATGTAGGAAAGGCTAAAAATCTGCGTAACCGTGTGCGCTCCTATTTCCGTGGCAGTCATGATACCAAGACAGAAGCTCTGGTATCTGAAATTGTGGATTTTGAATTTATCGTCACTGAGTCCAATATTGAGGCACTTCTCCTAGAAATCAACCTGATTAAGGAAAATAAGCCCAAGTACAATATCATGCTCAAGGATGACAAGTCCTATCCCTTCATCAAAATCACCAATGAGCGTTTTCCTCGCTTGATTATCACCCGTCAGGTCAAAAAGGACGGAGGTCTTTATTTTGGCCCTTATCCAGATGTGGGGGCAGCCAATGAAATCAAGAGACTATTGGACCGGATTTTTCCTTTTCGGAAATGTACCAACCCACCCTCTAAAGTCTGTTTTTATTACCATATTGGCCAATGTATGGCTCACACCATCTGTAAAAAAGATGAGGCTTATTTCCATTCCATGGCTCAGGAGGTTTCTGATTTCCTAAAAGGGCAGGATGACAAAATCATCAATGACCTCAAGGGGAAGATGGCATCCGCAGCTCAAAGTATGGAGTTTGAACGTGCGGCGGAATACCGTGACCTGATTCAGGCCATTGGAACGCTTCGGACCAAGCAACGGGTCATGGCGAAAGATTTGCAAAATCGGGACGTCTTTGGTTACTATGTGGATAAGGGCTGGATGTGTGTTCAGGTTTTCTTTGTTCGTCAAGGCAAGCTCATTGAGCGGGATGTCAATCTCTTCCCCTACTACAATGATCCGGATGAGGACTTCTTGACCTATGTGGGACAATTCTATCAAGAAAAATCTCACCTGGTTCCCAATGAGGTGCTGATTCCGCAGGATATCGATGAAGAAGCCGTTAAGGCTTTGGTGGATACCAAGATTTTCAAGCCCCAACGTGGAGAGAAAAAACAACTGGTCAATCTAGCCATCAAAAATGCCCGTGTTAGTCTGGAGCAGAAGTTCAATCTGCTAGAAAAATCAGTCGAAAAGACCCAAGGAGCTATTGAAAATCTGGGACGCTTGCTCCAAATCCCGACCCCAGTCCGTATCGAGTCCTTTGATAACTCTAATATCATGGGAACCAGTCCTGTTTCAGCTATGGTGGTCTTTGTCAATGGCAAACCGAGTAAAAAAGACTACCGAAAGTACAAGATAAAAACGGTTGTTGGCCCAGATGACTATGCTAGTATGCGAGAGGTTATTCGCAGACGTTATGGCCGAGTTCAACGTGATGGTTTAACCCCGCCAGATTTGATTGTCATTGATGGGGGGCAAGGTCAAGTCAATATCGCTAAGCAAGTCATCCAAGAAGAGCTAGGTTTGGATATCCCAATTGCAGGTCTGCAAAAGAATGATAAGCACCAAACCCATGAATTGCTCTTTGGAGATCCGCTGGAAGTGGTGGAGTTGTCTCGCAATTCTCAGGAATTTTTCCTCCTCCAACGTATTCAAGATGAGGTACACCGCTTTGCTATCACTTTCCACCGCCAACTGCGCTCAAAAAATTCCTTTTCTTCACAACTGGATGGGATTGACGGTCTGGGACCTAAACGCAAACAGAATCTCATGAAGCATTTTAAATCTCTCACTAAAATCAAGGAAGCTAGTGTGGATGAAATTGTCGAAGTGGGTGTGCCAAGAGCAGTCGCAGAAGATGTGAAAAGAAAGTTGAACCCTCAAGAAGAAGTGGAATTGGCTCAATTGGCGGAAGAACAAGTAGATTACCAAACGGAAGGAAACCATCATGAACCATAAAATCGCAATTTTATCAGATATTCATGGCAATGCGACGGCGCTAGAAGCAGTGATTGCAGATGCTAAAACTCAAGGAGCCAGTGAATATTGGCTCATGGGAGACATTTTCCTCCCTGGTCCAGGTGCAAATGACTTGGTCGCTCTGTTAAAGGAACTTCCTATCACGGCAAGTGTTCGAGGCAATTGGGATGATTGTGTCCTTGAGGCTTTAGATGGGCAATATGGCTTAGAAGACCCACAGGAAGTCCAGCTCTTGCGTATGACGCAGTATTTGATGGAGCGAATGGATCCTGCAACGATTGACTGGCTACGAAGCTTACCTATGCTAGAAAAGAGAGAAGTTGACGGACTGCGTTTTTCTCTTTCTCATAATTTGCCAAATAAGAACTATGGTGGTGACTTGCTAGTTGAGAATGATACAGAGAAATTTGACCAACTCCTAGATGATGAAGTTGACGTGGCAGTCTATGGTCATGTTCACAAGCAGTTGCTTCGTTATGGCAGTCAAGGGCAACAAATCATCAATCCAGGGTCGATTGGCATGCCCTATTTTGATTGGGAAAAGTTAAAAAATCACCGTGCCCAGTATGCTGTGATAGAAGTGGAAAATGGGGAATTGGTAAATATTCTATTCCGAAAAGTTTCCTATGATTATGAAGCAGAGTTAGAATTGGCCAAGTCCAAGGGGCTTCCTTTTATCGAAATGTATGAAGAACTACGTCGAGATGACAACTATCGGGGGCACAATCTGGAACTCTTAGCTAGTTTAATTGAAAAGCATGGGTATGTAGAGGATGTGAAGAAATTTTTGGAGGCTATAAAGTCAGAATATAAGGTAGACTAGTTTCGTTACCCCCTGAAAAATAGTTGGTGCTGGATGAGGAAAAAACTGATTTTAATGATAAGTTTAAAACCATGGCTTCATCCGTGTTCCAATTTTTTTCTATGAAAAATCTCTGCAAGCTCTTTCAGAATATGGTAGAAAGGATGCAGTAGAATTAGAAAAGGAAATCGTAAGTGAACTATGCTAATCTTGAATTCAATGCACAAGACCATAGTGGCTATTGGTCCTATATTATAAGGTAATTAAGACCAAGTTGCTTTATAGAATGATATAAGGAGGTGTGTCAATGAATAGGCACAAAAAATGGGGTATTATTGCTTTAGTAATCTGTATTATAGGAGGAATTGTAATGTTTAGTTTAAATCACCAACAAGAAAAAACGTTGGAAGAGAAAATGAGAATTGAACAGGAGAGGGTAGCACTATTTGTAGTTAATAGAGTAAAATTAAAAACACAGAATCCGATTGAAACTATAGAATTTATAGAATTCAGAAAAAATGAAACAACAGGAACATGGCGAATAACACTTGTAATCAATGGAGTGGCAACGATATCCCTATCAGAGGATGCTTTTGGTGATGTTATACGTACATCGGGATATTATTTAGAAGACATGTCTGTTGACGAGACGGATGTTTCCTATACAAAGACAATTAATAATATAAAAATTAGTTATCTAACCTAATAGTAGATTGTCTTTCAATATAGAAGTGAGATATGATATAACAAACGGAGATTGATTGAGGAGAAATTATGATTAAAATAAGCAATAATATATTAGGGACAGTCTATATCACTTCTTATCTATGTCTTCTTTATTGTCTCTGGTTGTGGAATGGTCCAACGTTTCTTTTTTTGACATTTATTTTCTGGGGTATTCCCTTGTTAATAATAGCCCTTCCTTTATTAGGTATATGGATATTTACAAACTTGAAATCCTTGGTTTTGATTGGTTATGTGGCAAGTTTATTGAACAGCTATTATCTTTATTTGGTTCTTAGAAATTTTCATTTGGAGAGGATTACTGATACAGCGGGACATAAAATTCCATTATCACCGTGGTTATCTGTTGCAATTATAGTGGTTGATTGTTTGTTTTTATCAGTAGCCACATTGGGATTTTATAAAAACTTTATTTTACCTTTCTTTAAAAAGAATAACATAGACAAGGAGTTACTATGAAAAAACGAATCAAAATGAATATCATCGTTTTAGCAATCTGTATTATAGGAGGAATTGTAATGTTTA
>NZ_KV808796.1:0-260 GCF_001812375.1 Streptococcus sp. HMSC077F03 | reverse complement strand
CTCCCTCACCTCTTTCTCATCTCAGATGAGTTCGCAGAGCTCAAGGTTAACCAGCCAGACTTTATCAAGGAGCTGGTATCCATCGCGCGTGTCGGACGTTCCCTCGGGGTCCACTTGATCCTAGCTACTCAGAAACCATCTGGTGTGGTGGATGACCAGATCTGGTCTAACTCACGCTTCAAGATCGCCCTTAAGGTGGCAGACCGTTCGGACTCCAATGAAATGCTTCATACACCGGACGCGGCCGAGATCACCCAGAC
>NZ_KV808795.1:0-222 GCF_001812375.1 Streptococcus sp. HMSC077F03 | reverse complement strand
GTCGATCAAGCTAAGTCAACTGGAACAACTGAAGTCAATTCAGTCAATCCGCAGCCAGTAGCGAAGCCAGCAGCCAAGCAAGCGATCGATGATGCGCTGAAAACTAAGGAAGCAGCCATTGATTCACGTACCGATTTGACGGATGAGGAGAAAGCTGCAGCGAAGGCTGATGCCAAAGCTAAGGCCGATAAAGCTAAGAAGAACATCGATAATGCAACAACA
>NZ_KV808794.1:0-253 GCF_001812375.1 Streptococcus sp. HMSC077F03 | reverse complement strand
CAGCTGGTAAGAAGGGTGTTCGCACCATTGTTGAAACTGTCACTTACACAGACGGCGTTGAAACAGGTCGCGTTGAGAAATCAAACACAATCACCACTCCAGCAGTAGATGAGATTGTTGAAGTTGGAACTAAGAAAGTAGTAGCCCCAGTTGTAACGACTAAGGAAGAAACGAAGACAGAAGATGTTGCTTTCCAAGTCAAAGAAGTGAAGAACGCAGACCTTCCAGAAGGAACTCGTCGAGTGAAGACAGC
>NZ_KV808793.1:499-126345 GCF_001812375.1 Streptococcus sp. HMSC077F03 | reverse complement strand
TGAGATAATGCCGTTCTCGTCAGAGAGTTTTTCTAAGCGTGCACGTTTTTGTTCTGTTAAAGCCATTTTATACCTCTTTTACTATTAATTGATCATATAGAGCTTGATAGTTGGCCATATTGACATGACCTGTCATCTTTTCTTGGACATTGAGCATACCAAGGACATTTGCCTTGATGAGGAGTTCTTGATCAGATTCCTTATGAAGAAGACCTGAAGAAATCCCTGCCACAGTAGAATCACCAGATCCGACAGGATTTACTACCTGAATTCTCGGAATATCTACCTTGTAGAAGGTATTACCATGTTTTGCAAAAGCACCATTGGCACCAAGTGAAACGATAAACCACTCAATTCCTGCAAATAGAGGTTCTTGAAGGACTTCTTTTAATTCATCCAAATCCTCTGAAACTTCTTTTCCAAGAAGCTGAGACAATTCTTCGTTATTTGGTTTGATAACTGTTGGTTTGTGTGGTGATTCAAGGACAGCCTGAAGAGCCGCACCTGAGCAGTCTAGAACAACTGGTTTCTCTACTTTATTAGCAAGTTCCACCAAGTTTGCATAATAGTCAACCGGAAGGCCAGCTGGAAGACTACCTGAGATGGCTACGACCTCTACAGTCTCAAGAAGATTCTCAAAATGAGCTAAGAAATCTTGCCCTTCTTGCTCCAGAACTTCAGGCCCTTTCTCAAGAATTTCTGTTTGGTTGTCCCCGTGTAGAATAGCGATACAGTTACGAGTCTCTCCTTGAATGGAGAAGAAACGTTTCGTTACTTTATCGTCGATGTTTTCTACTAAAAACTCACCAAGTTTACCACCGACCAAACCAGTAGCAACAACGGAATCACCAAATTCTGAAAGAACTCGTGTAACATTGAGACCCTTTCCACCAGCTGTCTTGGTCACGTCCATCACACGGTTGACAGTATCAATTTTTAATTCATCCAAAGGATAAGAAATATCAATGGATGGATTCATCGTGACTGTTAAAATCATGCGTTACCTCTTAGTCGTGGTATTCACCGCGATCCCATTTTTCAAGGAATTCTGTAAAGAAGTTTGCATCTGCTTGATGAGCATTGTGAGTTTCAACATGCTCGATTTTAGCAATCAATTTTTTGTTTTCTTCAGATGGTTTGTATTCGGCATTGATGAAAGCTTCAATGATATCGCACATAAGCAATTCACCAGTGATTTTACCACCAAAACCGATAACGTTGGCATTCAATTGCTCTTTAGCATAAAGAGCTGTTGTCATATCACGAACCAAGGCAGAACGAACACCTGGAACTTTATTTACAGCGTTGTTGATACCAACACCAGTACCACAGATACATACCCCAAGATCAGCTTGACCACTTGTAACGGCTTCACCAACTTTTTTACCAAAGATTGGGTAGTGAGTACGTGTGTGGTCATATGTACCAAAGTCAATGACTTCATATCCTTTTGATTTCAAAAATTCTGAAACCGCCATTTTTTCATCTGTTACGATGTGGTCACATCCAATTGCAATTCTCATTAGTTATTCCCTCCGATTAATTATATAAATCTAATATCATTTATCCTTACTCAATAAAAATCAAGATTAGCTTAGGAAGCGAGCTGCAAGCATAACTGAGGTTAGCTAAAGTGAGCTGACAACAGATTATCTTGATTTTTGAAGAGTATTAGCACATTTTGTTCAACATATCGACCCTAATTTGGTGACGACCACCATCGTATTTACCGTTAACAAATCCTTTAGCAATATTTTTAGCCAATTCGTCACCAACAAGTTGTGCACCCATAGTGATCATACGTGAGTTGTTGTGGCCACGAGTCATATAGGCTGAACGTTCATCTGAAACTTCTGCAGCAACCATTCCTTTGATTTTAGTTGCGACCATGAATGGACCAGCCCCATAAGCATCAATCACGATACCAAGGTTTTGTTCTTCTTTGTTTACTTCTGCAGCAACAGCAAGAGTCACATCAACAAAATCTTGACCTTCAGCTGTAACATCCACAACGTGGAAGTTTTCTTTCTCCAAGAAGTCTTTCACAACTTCTTTCAATCTCAAACCTGCAGCATCTGCACCGATAACAATAGACATATTGTATACTCCTTTTTATTTTTCTAGGCTAGTAAAGACTTTTATAGTTAGCAGTTTACCTACAAAAGACTTTCTAGCAGTTTAGTGACAAATTTGATTGAATGAGATGAATATCACCTTATCCAAGTCCAGGAAATCAATTTCCTAGAAACAAACTTTCTCCTCGAAAGAGAATATAACAAGTGATTGTTTGTTTGTTACAAACATCATTTGTTGTTTACAAACATAATATACTCCTATTTTTATAAAAAGTCAACAGTAAATGTTTGTTTTTGTGGTTTTTTTATCTAAAATATTTCAATATCAAAGCCAATTTGATCTACTTGACCGGGTTGCAAGAAACGAACGTTTTTCTTATCTTCTAAATGATCTCCTTCTTCAAGAGATGTTGACAAGCCAGACCATGGTTCAAAGGCAATGAAAGGTCCCTTATTCAAAGTTGACCAGATAATAAGATTTGAAAACTCTTGGAAGTGTACTTTTAATCCCTTCTCATGCTTACGAGAACGAAGGGCAATTGTTTTAGATTGCAACTCATCCAAAGTCACTGCATCAACACTAAACAGATCATAACTGAGGTCCACTTCCTTTTGTGAATCCAACCATGGACTTCTATCTTGAAAGTCTAACATGCCTGTTTCTGGGAAAGGACGGGGAACAGAGCAAGTCTCTTCTTTCTCAAACTCTAAATAGTAATCTTCATAAGTTTCGCCATCTAGTAGAGGGCAATTAAACCCTGGATGTCCTCCTATAAAGAATGGCATTACTTTATTGGTTTCTTTATTGAAGACTTTGTATTGAGTACGAACAGTCTTGCCGGTCACTAGATAAGTGATTTCAAGGCGGAAATGATAAGGGTAGTTTTGATAAGTATTCTCATCATCTTCGATAGCAAAGGTTACGCTGTTTTCCGTTTGTGCAACTAAGTCAAATTCTTTTTTACGAACCAAACCATGACGAGGAATGTTTCCTTTCGTCTCCGTTCCATCTGCGTGACTGTAAAAGGCTGTATCTTCTCTTAAAGAGCCACAGATTGGGAAAAGTACTGGAGCTTGTCCACTCCAGTAAGTGGCATCTCCTTGCCACAGATACTCAATGCCTTCTCGATCCTTGATCGACGACAAGGCGCCACCTAAGGTTTTAAACTGGACCGTTAACTGGTCTGATTTGATTTCAATTACCATAATGTTCTCCAACTATTTTTAGATTTTTATACGAAAAACTAGGTTGTCACTCCCAATGTAGGAAATTAACAACCTAGTTTTCACAATTTACATTTTATAGGAGCGAATTATTTAGCATTTGCTGCGTATTCTTCGTTACGTTTGATCATTTGTTTTCTATACCAAGCAAAGATACCTACATAGAAGACAAGGAAGGCTGCTGCACCAAGGATTGCTTTGATATCACCTGTTGTAGCATTACCGATTGCCCAACCAAATAGTTTTTCAATTGGTCCTTCAAGAGTTGAGTGAGTAATCAATTGAGCACTATCTACACCTTTAGGAAAGGCACCTACACCTTTAGCAAGTTCTGTTGCAAATGGTGCGATAAGAGTACCAGAAAGAAGGAAGAGAGGCAACAAGAGTGTTCCGAAGATAATCATACGGAGCAATTTACCACGTGTAACAACCAAGAGAGCTGGAGTCACACCCATAGCGATGATACCTGCAAGAGGCAAGATACCATTACCGACGTTTGAAAGAAGCACAGCTTCAACTAGCATGATTGGAGCGAGTACGTTAGCACAAGCCCAGATTTCAGCACGACCAGCGATGAAAGGCCAGTCAAGACCGATGTTGAATTTACGTCCTTGAAGACGTTTAGTAGCAACGTTTGTAATACCTTGTGAAAGTGGTTCTACGGCTGCGATGAACCAAGATCCGATAAGTGAGAAGAGTTCCAAAGCTACACCGGCTGTCAAACCAAGAGACAACCAACCTTTAATAACTTCTTGCCAGTTTGCAGCATCTTTAAGTCCTTCAACAGGTTGTGGAGTACCCATAAAACCGATAACAATACCAAGGATGAAACCGATGAAGAATTTAGATCCCCAGAAACCGATCTTTTTGTTCAATTTAGCAGCATCAAAGTCATATTTATCAAGACCTGGGAAGAATTTTTCAAAAATCTTATCCAAAACCATGATAACTGGGTTCATCATGTAGTTCATGTGTGTTGAAGTCATTGGTGATGAACTTGGTGCATTAAGAAGGTCGTCGAAAGTTGGTTTCATCAAGTCAGAGTTGATGATTTTCAAAATACCTACAAGGACAACTGCTGCAGTTGCGATGAAGAGTGAAACCCCTTGGCTAACTCCATTGTTATCTGCATACCATTTAATCAAAAGACCAGTGATTGACAAATGCCAGATATCGAAGATATCGACGTCAAGTGTATCCGTTTTCTTCATTGCAAGCATCACAACGTTGACAATCAACATTACAAGCAAGAAGTAAAGTGTCCAAGCAGATCCCCAAGTGATGGTTGCAAGTGGTGCCCAACCAACGTCAGTGATGTTCAAATGGATACCAGTGTTTTCAACGAATTTTTTAAGTGATTCTGAGAAAGCTCCATTGAGCATACCGATGATAGCACCGATACCAGTAAGAGCGATGGCAAGTTTAATACCACCTTCAAGCGCTTTGGAGAATTTCACTCCAAAAAGTAGAGCCAATACTGTCAAAATGATCAGCATGATGATTGGTCCACCCATATCCAAGATAGGTTTGAAGATATCGTTGGCCAGATTGATAATGACATCCATAATAGTTCCTCCCGTTTTTTTAGTTATATGAATGTTAACAAGATAAAGAATAAATTAGCTTAGTCCATGTTCTTTGATAGCTGCTTCAATATTGTCAAATACTGGAGCGCTCATTGCTGGAATACGGAACAAGATTGGTCCAGCTTCAATTACTGGAATACCTGGTTCAAAACCAAGGTCAGTTGCAGCGATTGGTGTAAAGATATCGTAGCCCTTGATAAGGTCTTCGTTTACATCTTTCACCATGACTGCATCACAGTGAACATCATAACCACGGTTTGAAAGTTCTTCTTCTAGAGCACTTTTAATTTGGTGACTTGAGTTAACACCTGCACCGCAGGCAGCAAGAATTTTAATCATTTGGATTTCCTCCGATTTTATTTTTTAATAGACAAGATTAAGCGGTTGCTTCAGCAATGTAAGCATAAAGTTTTTCTGGTTCGGAAATTTTTGATAGATCTTCCAGATGTCCATTTTCTGTGAAAAAGTCCATCAACTGAGCCAGAATATTTGTTTGACTTGAACTTGAGTTGTTAATGATAAAGAAGAGTAGGGATACTTCTACTTCCTTATCAGGAGCAATCATATTGTGAAAAGTTACTGGTTTTTCTAGTCGAACAACCACTACTTTCTCAGCTAGATTATGAACAATATCTGTATGAGGTATCGCTACATTTGGCAAATCTTTCCCCAGAAATTCCATATCCAAGCCAGTCGGAAATGACTTTTCACGCGTGATCAAGGCTTCACGATAAGTTGGAGTTACTATTTCTCGTTCCTCCAACAGGCTTGCTACCTGATCAAAGAGTTGTTCTTGATTATCCGCTTCTAAGCAAAACACCAGGTTTTTGTCAAAGAAATGATCTAATCCCATAACATTTTCCCTTCTTTCAATTAACTTTTATGCTATAAGTATAACACTATATGAAATCGTTGTCAATATTTTTTGTTTTATTTTGTTCATTTTTTTATAAATTGTGTTTTATTTGGTAAATACAATCAATATCAAACATCCCTTGATTTCAACAACAAAAAAAGAAGGCTGAGCCTTCTTTTTTTGGATTGGTTACTTAATAGAAGATAAAATCTCTTCTAGTTTTTGATAGTCTTTGACACTATCGATTTCATAGATGCTGTTGCCTTCTAATTCTTCTACATATACATCTAGTTCTTTAATATTATCTTTAACCATATTGTCCCAGTAGAGATCAACAAATTCACCACTCTCGTAAGCTTTGTCAATAAAGCCAACAATCTTCTCAGCAGTTGGAGCATCCCAGAATGAAACCCCACTCAAAATGCGACCAGCTTTGCTGTCAACAATAATGTCTTGGACCTTGTAGTCATCACCGTAAACCAAGAACCACTCGTTCGTACAGTCTTCACGATAAACGCTAAAATAGGTAGAACGTTTAAGATCGTTTCGAAACATATTTTTGAAAAGATAGTTATCTGCATCGATGACGTAGCTGTTAGCCAAATCTTCTTTTACTAGATAAAGTGAGTAAAAGTTATTGTAATCAGCATACTTGTCGTTAAAGACTAAACGGACACCATATTTTTCTTTTAGGTAGTCAAATTGTTCTTTGAGGTAACCGACAACGATGATAATCTCATCAATTCCTCTCTCTTTCAAAAACTCGATTTGGTATTCTACCAAAGGTTTTTGATTAACCTTAACCAAAGCTTTTGGGGTATTTTCAGTCATAGGGCGCAGACGAGTTCCTAATCCCGCTGCTAAAATAATCGCTTTCACATGAATCTCCTTTATTCTTTAATAATAATATAAACACCAGCCATAACAATAAGTGAAGTGATAATTGTCAGCATATCTAGCGGTGCACCTAAGAAAATAGCTGCAAATAAGACAGTCCAAACTACATAGCTCACATTCAAACCTGTCGCTTTCGCAGGTTGCAAACGATTAATAGCGATATAATAAGCTAAGTAGGAAATCATATCAAAGGCTGCAAAGACAATCAAAAGGACTAGTAACTGCCCATCTGCCACTTCTGCAAATGAGTGGTGAGAAAAGAGCACAATCACAAGATAGGACAGGAATGAGGTTACTTGTCGGATTAACAAGGCTTCAATTTCACTTAAATCACTTTCCATAGCATAGGAACTGAGAACACTTTCACTCCCCCAGGCAATGGCACAGATAAGGGCACAAAGAATCCCAATGTAAAACGAGTTTACTTGTTCAACCTTGTAAGTTTGAGCAATGATCGCTGCAATAATCAAGAAAACACCGAATACTGTATTCTTTGAAACCTTGTGTTTCAAAATGAAGAAGGCTAGTAAAACTGAAACTGCTGGGTAAATAGCTGATACAGATGAAGCTAGAGAACTACCGATATATTTAACCGCATAAAGATTGGCCTGCATACCTATTGGTCCTGCTAGTAAAGCTCCGATAATTACACTTACATTTCGAATATTTAAGAAAATCGAGAGACGAACTTTTCCTTCTTTTACCAAAAGAAAAGCTAACAAGATAAAGATACTCAAGAAATCATGAGCAGCAGCCACCACAAAGGGTGAAAGATTTGTAAAAATTGAAAAGATATAAGCACTAATCGTTAGACCTAATCCCCAGAAGATACCAGAGAGCAGACCAAAGGAAACACCATTTTTATTCTTCATCCTAACCTCCATAATAAGTCAAACCTTCGACAGCTCTTTGGTAACGATTGACACCGTAATCTCCAAAATCAGCCCCTTGAGCTTCTTTGTACACTGTCCACAAACTCCAGATAGTATCTTGCAAGATTTTATAGATACGAATCTTCTCACGTGATACAGGCGTTTTGTCACTTTCATAGTAGGAAAGGAAATCATCTTCCTCTTGCTTTGTAAATTCAGACTCTAAGAAAAGAGCTGCCAAATCCCACATCGGGTCATTCATAGAAGAGTATTCCCAGTCAATCAAATACAAACGACCTTGTGGTGACTCGATAAAGTTTTCTGGTACCAAATCGATGTGACAGGACTTTCTATCAACACCCAAATCAGCCAATCTCTTTTCTAGTGAAAATACATCTTTTCTTACAGCTTCATAGTTTTCATAAGGGATAGGTCCCTCAATCAAGGATTCATATTTGCTGATTTCCTCAAAAGGAGCAAATTCTCCTCTTAATTCTTTCCCTGAAGCGTGGATGGTTTGTAAAATTGGTGCAATCTTTTCAAACTTGGACTTAATTGATGTTGAATCAAGAGTTACTGCTGATTCGATGTACTCATTTACTTTAATCCCTGACTCAATATCAAAGAGATAATTTTTAACATCTAAATCTAAATCCTCTAAAAGTTCAAGATTATACTTTTCATTTTGACGATTGATGAGTTTTTCAGTCCCTTTACCAAAAAATTTCACAATATACTGTTTGTTGGTTGTTTTGACCAAATAGTTTTGGTTGGTCATGCCTCCCAGTTGTTCAACACTGAGGACTTCCTCTTCTTCAGATAGCAAAGAAGAAATTTTTTCTTTAATAATTTTCTCCACAATTAGCCTCCATCTCTTACACTTCCCACTTAAACACTGTTTTGAAAGCAGTATTTAGGTCTGTAGCAAAGACACGATGAATGTCCTTGATTTCTCTCACTGGTTCTTCGACATAAAGGATATTTTTCAGACGATTCGCAAACTTTTTAACTTCCATCATCTGTATTGCATTTTCAAAATCAATTCGTCCTGATCGAGACGAACCGACCAATAATAAACCTTTTTCTAAAGCATCTCGTGTATTGATATTGACCTTGTATTCGCTCACTCCCATCATGAGAATCGTTCCCTGTGGACGAATATAGCGAATCAAGTCATTGATAGCTGGACCTGTACCATCACCACCGCAACACTCAAATCCATGATCAAAGGTCAAATCCTCTGGGATATTATCCGTGATATAGCACTCTTTTGCAAAAGAGAAAAGCTCCAATTTTTCCCAATGGCGACCAATAACGATAATCTCTGCTTCCGGTAGTGTGTAATTGATAATATTTGCAACCACAAAGGCCAAACTACCATCTCCGATGACAGCAATGCGCTCTCGTTTGCTATGAGCAAGATGTAGGAATCGATCCATGGCATGCATACCAACACTTACAAACTCGGTAATGGCTGCAACAGTATCCTCAATGTCATTATAAGAAACAACACGGTCTTTGGGAAGAGAAACAAATTCTCGCATAAAGCCATCATAGCCACTAGATAGGAAGTAGGTCCCTGTCATGTAGTTCTCGTAGAACTCCTTGTCACTCTGCCTAGGCGGCTGATTTGGAATCATAACTACCTTTTGACCGACTTCATAAGTACCAGTTGGATCTGAAATAACAGTTCCACAAGACTCGTGAATCATAGCCATAGGAAGCTTTTTAGCCAATATCTTTGGATCACGTTTCCCTTGATAGTAACGTTGATCCGCATGACAAACCGCCATATAATTTGGACGAATCAGGATATGATTCTCCTGATCAATATCCTCTTCTTGGTATTTTACATTGATAAACTTTGGTTTGGTCAGTTGATAAATTTGATTAATCATAGCCTTAGTCTTTCTCAATCATGCTTTTCGCGATTTTCAAGTCTGTTACAGTTGTGATTTTAAGGTTTGAATATTCCCCTTTAGCTAGGGCAACGTCTTTCCCTTTTATAACAAAAATCTTACATGCATCCGTTAGGATTTCCTTTTCTTGATCAGATAGAGAACCATACAAATCCATGAAATCCTTGCAGCGGAAAGTCTGAGGTGTTTGACCTTGATAAAGGTGAGCACGATTTGGAATATCCGTGATAAACTGACCATTGGTACTTTCAACAATGGTATCAACCGCTTCTACTACTGTGTCAACCGCATCATGATTTTGGGCCAGTTTTATATTGTCCTGAATCATGCGAAGTGTGATAAATGGACGAACAGAGTCGTGGGTAATCACAATATCTTCTGGAGTGATTGGACGATAGGCATTAATGGCTTCTATAATCTTCTCGATACTGGTATTGCGATCAGCCCCACCTTTGGTAATGATGATGCGATCCTTGTGGAGAGAAAGATACTTGTCAACTAGATCCTCGGCGTGTGACACCCAGTCTCCATGAACTCCAACTACAATTTTTTCAATACTTGGTTCTAAAACAAATTTTTCAATTGTGTGAATCAAAATAGGACGATCACCCAACTCCAAGAATTGTTTTGGTAAATTACTGATTCCCATGCGTGTGCCAGTTCCTCCGGCTAGGATTCCTGCATAGACCATTTATATTCTCCTTTAGTTTATTCTAAAAAGCTCATTACTATTTATTATATCACAATCTGTCTCCATCATGAAGAAAAGACAGAGCATCATTTAGTCTAATCAAAACACCATTTAAGATAAAAAGTGAACAATGTCTTACTAAATCTGGAAAGACCATAACAAATTAAGAAATAAATTTAGGTTATTCTCTATCCCCCTCATTCAACGTTCGGTTAATATAGAGTTCTTTAGAATATAATAGAAAACTTAAAGAAAACTTAAATATATTTTTAGAAATACAAGAAAAAGCTAGGAAAATTATGGCATCCATTTTTGTAAATTTAAGAAAGCAATCTCTACGATGTTTTAAACTATTGTTAGACTTTTGCTCCTAAAATTGGTAAAATAAAAAAGAAAATAATAGAAAAAGGAAACTATAAACCGCTATGATGAACATGCAGAACATGATGCGCCAAGCACAAAAACTTCAAAAACAAATGGAACAAAGTCAAGCAGAACTCGCTGCCATGGAATTTGTTGGAAAATCAGCTCAAGACCTTGTCCAAGCAACTCTAACTGGTGATAAGAAAGTGGTCAGCATTGACTTTAATCCAGCAGTTGTAGATCCAGAAGATCTCGAAACACTTTCTGACATGACTGTTCAAGCGATTAACGCTGCACTTGAACAAATTGATGAAACAACTAAGAAGAAACTCGGTGCTTTCGCTGGAAAATTGCCTTTCTAATCCACAAAAAAAGAGAAACAGATGTTTCTCTTTTTTTTTAGAAATCAAAGAATTCCATTGCTTTCTTTAAGAGTAATTCCGTATATTCCGGATCGTCTTGAGCCATTGTGACTTGTGATTGGACCATTTCTAGGTTATCTGTTATCATGCCATCTGCTCCAAGTCTGACTGCCTTATCAAAGGACTCAGAACTATTCACAGTCCAAACATATAGTTTCTGATCTGTTGTCCAAAGTTTATTGACAAAGTATTCATCCAAAGTTGAATACTCCATGGTATAACCAGTCGCCTTGGTTCTTGGAAACACACTATTATATGGCAGGATGAAGTAAACTGGAATTTCAGAATCATAAGCCAAGACCTTATCAATCACATGATAGTCTAGTGACTGCATCTGGTGGCCATATTTCTTGATCGTCATTCCATACTTTTCAAGGAAATGGTCCATCATTTGCGGACTATCTTTTTTACTGGTTTTAATCTCAATCAGCAATTTTTGGTTTAATGTATTTGCACGTTCTAAATAATCATCAAAACTTGAAATCTTTGTTTGATAACCATTCTCGTAAATATCTGTATTTGTTAATTCATCCAGAGTTAAGTCTTGCGGTGCTGCATTAATTCTTGCTAGCGATTTAAGGTTAGCGTCGTGCATCATCACGAACTGGCCATCTTTCGTTTCTTGCACATCCATCTCGACGAGGTCTGGTTTTAGTTGGGCTGTCTTTTCTAAAGACTGTACTGTATTTTGAACACCATTTTTATTACTTACTCCTCTGTGTGAAATCACTAAAGGTGTGTTGGTATCCGGAGACTCCAGATAGATATAACCTTCTAAGGCAAAAAAGATACTTGCACACCCCATGACTCCCCACCTCATCAAATGGTCTTTCTTTCGTCTTGGCATGATCTCCAACTCTTCTCCTGTCAGGAAGGAAACAAACTTCACTAGGAAATAAGTCAGAGTCATGTAATGGAGGTTTTTAATCAAGATAAAATTAATCACACCAAGAATCAAGGATTCTTTTTGAGTAAAATTATCCATTACTGCCTGAGCAAAGAGCAAGGGGATTAACAAGACAAAGAAGAAGAGATAGGTTTTAATGATAATGAGTAGGAGATGCCAAGAGAAGAAAAGGACGTTTTTCTTCGTCTTTTGGAGACTATATTTCACACTTTCTCTTACTGTCTTTCTTTCAAAGAGAATCTTAGGAAGGGCAAACATGAAGCGAACAGAAATGTAGAGAAAGATCCAAGCGGATGCTATGATCAACAGCCCTACCAGCCAGTTCTTATCTTCTAGGTATGTAACGATAAAATCAGGGATAATAATCTTATTGAGATAGTAGATTTTTAAAATTTTCCTAATAAAAGGAAAAAGTAGAGCTACATAAAAGAAGACAAAGGCCATCTTACAAAAGCTCAATCGTTTGACAAATAGAAAGCTCTGGTGAAAGACTTTTCTACTATACTCAATCAAGGTTCTCTTTTCATGGTAGAGAAGGTGCCGCGCCCCGATAAACAAAAGACAAATCTGGAAATAGGCGACCAGGAGATTGATTGCAATTAAGATGAGAAAGGCTAAACTGATAAAAGGCGAGCCTTGTATAATCGCCCAAAAGTTATTGTAGGAGATAAACAAATAACCAGTTTGTCTCAGAAGGATGCCAGCAATCCATGAATTTAATGGTAGCCAGACAAACTCAACCATCATAAATATCAAGAAAAATAGAAATAAAATCTTATCTAGGTTATAGTATATCTTCCTAAAACCTAGCTTTTTAGGTTTTTCAGGTTTCATAAGCACTCCTAGTCTAAAAATTGGGATAAATCTAAGCCATCGAAAGGATTATTCATCGAAAAACTACTCTGGTCTTCTATTAATAGCTTTCCGTCATCCGAGTCCAAAAAGGCTTCGTAAACACGCGCCGTCATGCGGGCGTCTTCTAAACTGTTATGAGACTTCCCGTGAAAGCCTAAAAAATTCGCCACGGTTTGCAATTTGAGATTGGCTATGCCGTGTAGGTCAGAACTACGGCGTTCAAAAGCCTCATCATATAGGTCGACCTTATACTGGTCACGATAGTCCAAACCATAATCTAAGAGAATAGGTAAATCACTCTTGGCCGCATTGTAGCCAACGATAGGTGATTTACCAACAAAGGCATGAAAGTCTTTTAAAACTTGCTCGACTTTCGGCGCATCTTTCAAGGTTTCAGCTGTAATTCCAGTCAAACCATTGATAAAACTCTTCAATGGTGCTGTAGTATGGACATAAGAATCAAAAGCTGCACTTTCTTGTCCATCTTGAAAACGGACTGCTGACACTTGAATTAAATGGGTAACCCCCTCATGTTGATTGAATTCCAAATCAAAGGCAATATAATCTCTTAATTTTTCCATCTTTTCCCTCAATTTCAACTCGATTTAAAACTATAAATAATAAAAGAAGCCATTAGGTTAGTGAATAACCCAAACAGCTTCTTTATTTTCCTCCAAATAGGCGAGCAAAAAAGCCTTTTTTGGTTGCTTGGACTTCTTCTTTTGCTTGATCCAACTCTAGTTTCAAGGTTTCTTGATCCTTCATGGCTTGAAGAGTTAACTGTTGCTGTTGGTCCAACTGTTTGTCCTTTTCTGCAATCTGACGGTCTTTGATGCGCATCTGCTCATCTTTTTCTGCCAACTGCTGGTCTTTGGCCTTGAGTTGCTCGTACAATCGAAGAATTTCAGCATTTTTCTCATCAACCAATATTTCCATCAGTTCACGTTGTTTGACATCATCACTGACTGGTTCATCTTCAAAAATCGTTTTTTTGTAGATTTCTTCTAGCTTGATCAAGCCACTTCGAGTCACTACAGTTACACCTTTGTCATTTTTTTTCGTGTCCTCTTCTGGAAGTTCTTTGACACGATTATTGATTGCTTGACGAGATAGGCCTAAGACCTCTGCAATCTCACTGACGGTCATTTCAATACTCATAATATCCTCTGAAACGTTTTCTAGCTTTTCTTTATTTAAATCTTATCATAAGCTAGATAAACTGTCAAATTTCCGCTTAATCCAAAGCCTTTAAAAAGGCTAGTAAGACTTGGGCAGAACGACGTCCAGCTTCAATGATAAACTCATCAAATGAGATAGAGGCCTCGTGATTGGCATTGTCACTCATAGCGCGAATGACTAGGAAAGGTAGGTCAAGAGCCTGAGCTGCCTGAGCAATGGCTGCCCCTTCCATTTCAACTGCTAAAACATCTGGAAAGTGGGACTTGATACTAGCAATCTTATCATCCCCAGCTATAAAACTGTCCCCTGTAGCAATCAATCCTATGTGCCAAGTCTGTTCTAACTGAGATAAATTTGTTTGAATCCTAGCGATAAAGTTCTTATCTGAGTCAAAGTAGAGGGGTTGACCAGCCATCTGACCATAAGCATAGCTAAACGCAGTCACATCCACATCATGGTAGACAAGTTTATCCGCAATCACGACATCACCGACGGCAATCCCTTCTGCAACTGCACCTGCCGATCCTGTATTGATAACGGCATCCACTTGGAAGTGGTCAGCTAACACCGCTACACTCATAGCCGACATGACCTTCCCAATCCCACTCTGAACTAGGACAACTTCTGTCTTGCCAACAGTACCAGTGTAGTAAGTATTTCCCAAAACCTGAACTTCTTGAGTTTTGGCCAAATTCTGAGTCAAGTGTAGGAGCTCTTCTGGCATTGCTGCAATGATTCCAATTTTCATTTTATTTCCTTTCGATTACAAGAGTTTCATTGCCAACACTAACAAAATTAAGAGTAGGATGACTGCAAATAAGATACGATTGAGTTTTAAATTAAAAACATTTCTCTTGGTATTCTCAATACGACGGCTCTTATGAATCGTTGGCTCTACTTCGATTGTTAAAGTATCTTGAATAGAATTATAGTCTCTAGAACGTGAATAACCAAAGTTTTGTGAAGAAGTTGATAAAATTTTAGTTTCCTCGTCATCTTGAAGAGGTGGCCCGGAGATTTGCTCACCACGATTGGCACGTTCGATTATTTCATCTGTTAATAAAGGTTTTCCCATGGGTTGCTCCTCTATTTCTTTTGTAGTTCCCAGTACTGGATTGCCATAATAGTCTTGGCATCACAGATATGACCTGACTGGATCAGGTTCTTGGCCTCCTCTAGACTCACTTCTAGGACTTCCAAGGTTTCATCATCGTCTTGCGGACGAGGATTATCTACCTTCGTCAAATCACTTGCGAGGTAGAGTTTTAATTTTTCGTTACAAAAACCAATTGCTGAATAAAAATCGTATAAGAGTTCTAAATTAGCTGTGTAAGCAACCTCTTCTTCCAATTCCCGAAGAGCCGCTGCCATTGGATCTGCATTTTCACCAGTTTCCAGTTTTCCTGCGGGAATCTCATAAGAAACAGCCTCGATGGCCTTCCGGTATTGCTTAACGAGGACAATTTTATCCTCAGCTGTCACAGCTAGAACACAAACAGCTCCATTGTGAAAAATCAAGTCACGTTGAGCAGTACCCTTTCCTTCTGGCAGTTCAACCTGATCTTGCACCAGTTTAAAGATAGGACCTTGATAGATTTCTTTTCGGCTAATCGTTTTTTCTTCAAATTCCATGATAGACTCCTACTGATTCTTAGGATGATGAGGCAAACGTAGTGCATATTCATCTTTATTAACTTGACGTCCACGTCCAATAGCAATCGCATCCGCAGGCACGTCTTTAGTAATCGTTGAACCAGCTCCAACTAGTGAATTATCACCAAGTTCCACTGGAGCAATGATGGTTGAGTTTGATCCAACAAAGACATTGTTGCCAATGACAGTCTTGTACTTATTCTTCCCGTCGTAGTTAACTGTAATCGTGCCTGCACCAAAGTTAACATGGCTACCTACCTCACAGTTTCCGATATAGGTCAAATGACCTGCCTTGGTATTTTCACCGATTGAAGATCCTTTTACTTCAACAAAGTTTCCAATGTGAACTTGAGCAGCCAGACTTGAACCTGGACGGATATGGGCATAAGGACCAACAGTAACGCCGTCTGCAACCGTACTTTCCTCAATCATAGAATTCGTAATCACAGCCCCAGCTCCAATATTACTATCCACAATATAAGTTCCATTTGTTAAAATAGTCTCTGCCCCAATCTTTATTTGACCCTTCAAGGTAACATTGGCTTCGATTTGGACATCAGGAGCAATCTCGACATCAATGTCGATGTAGGTTGCTTCAGGATTGACAAAGCTAACGCCATTAACCATGTGAGCGTGATTGATACGGCGACGCATCACTGCTTCCGCAATCGCAAGAGCTACACGATCATTTACTCCAAGACTTTCATCAAAATCCTTGAGTGTATAGGCCCCAACCTTCTCACCCGCATTACGGAAAATACCAATCACATCAGTAATATAGTATTCACCTTGGGCATTGTTAGTGTTGATATTTTTAAGAGCTTCAAAAAGACGTTGGTTATCAAAAACGTAAGTTCCTGTATTGATTTCCTTGATTTGTTTTTCAAAATCTGTGGCATCTTTCTGCTCAACAATTCGAAGGACTTCTGCGTTATCGTTGCGGACAATTCGACCGTATCCAAAAGGATTTGCCGCTTCAGCTGTCAGGATAGTCGCCACATTTTTGTGATTGATATGGAAATCCAAGAGATTTTTCAAGCTTTCACCCGTAATCAGAGGTGTATCACCAGCGATAACCAAGGTATGGCCAGTCAGGCCTTCTAAGATTGGCTCTGTCATCATAACAGCATGTCCTGTGCCCAGTTGTTCCGATTGAGTTACAAAGTCTGTCTGTCCAGCCAAGACTTGCTCAACTAGCTCCGCCTTGTGTCCCACAACAGTGACTGTTTTTTCAGGTTGAATAGCACCAACACTACGAAAAACATGTTCCAACATCGAAATTCCTGCTACCTTATGAAGTACCTTTGGAAGATCTGATTTCATGCGAGTACCCTTACCCGCTGCTAAGATAATGGCATAATTTGACATACTATTCTCTTTTCTGTAAAAGTTCCCTTATATTATACCATAATTTACCTCCTTAGGAGTAAACAAACAGAGAAATAGGGGAAAACATGCTAGTTCATTCATCTTTTTAACGTTTTCTTTGATTTTTTTATCTATTTACGTTAAACTAAGTAGATATGAGAAAAGAGATTCATCCAGCTATTATTTTTAGTCTATTCACCATTGTTATAGCTATTTTAATCTTTAATAAACCAGCTTATGAAGACCATTCGGTCAAGTCAAAAAGCAACACTGTTCAAGTTGAAAACCAGGCCTTGCATAATCTTGATAAACCCATTATTGACATTTCTGGTTGGCAAAGACCGGAGGAGATAAACTACGATATTTTATCTCAAAACATTTCTGGTGTTATCGTTCGCGTGCACAATGGGGCACAGCACACTAAAACAAATGATGCTGCCTTTATCAATGGGGTCGATAAAGCCTATAAAAATCACATTGCAGAATTTCAAAAGCGCAATGTCCCCGTAGCCGTTTATGCTTATCTAGCTGGTACGAACAAAGAAGAAATGGAAAAAGCGGCTGAAGTTTTCTACAATTCTGCTTCTCCATACAATCCTAGTTATTACTGGCTTGACGTTGAGGAAAAAACAATGGCAGATATGAATGACGGAGTCGAAGCTTTTCGAGCTAAACTTGAATCACTGGGCGCTAAAAATATCGGGATTTACATTGGTGTCTACTTCATGCAAGAACACAGTATCAATACAGATAAGTTCACTGCTATTTGGATTCCTTCCTATGGAACTGACTCTGGTTATTTTGAAACTAAGCCAAATACTGATTTAGATTATGACCTCCATCAGTATACTTCCAAAGGAAAAATTGCAGGATTTGAACATCACCTAGACATCAATCTCATTTCTACTGATAAGGAAAAAGAAGAAACCTTCAGAAAGCTATTTTTAAGACCGTAAAGCAAGTGAAAGTCGCAACTTTTTCACTTGCTTTTTCATTTTTTTGCTGTCTGTGTTATAATTGATAGGATAGAGAAAGAAATTTATGAAATTGAGGAGTCTAATATGTTTTCATGGATTGCAAGAGTTATCAAAGGAATCGTCATTGCCTTAGGATTTATCCTACCTGGAATTTCTGGTGGTGTTCTGGCTGCAATTTTGGGTATCTACGAGCGAATGATTGCTTTTCTAGCTCATCCTTTTAAGGATTTCAAATCAAATGTACTTTACTTTATCCCAGTAGCTATCGGGATGCTACTCGGAATTGGGCTATTTTCATATCCAATCGAGTATTTATTAGAAAATTACCAAGTCTATGTTTTATGGAGTTTTGCTGGAGCTATCATTGGTACAGTTCCTAGCCTCCTTAGGGAATCTACTCGAGAATCTGATCGTGATAAGATTGATCTAGTCTGGTTCTGGACCACCTTTATCCTTTCAGGACTAGGGCTCTACGCGCTAAACTTTGTTCTTGGTTCTCTCAGCGCCAGTTTCGCTAGTTTCATCTTGGCAGGTGTTCTTTTAGCTCTAGGTGTCTTGGTGCCTGGTTTAAGTCCATCAAATCTACTCTTGATTTTAGGACTGTACGCTCCGATGCTAACTGGCTTTAAGACATTTGATTTATTTGGCACCTTCCTTCCTATCGGAATTGGTGCAGGTACAACTCTTATTATCTTTTCAAAATTAATGGACCATGCCTTGAACAACTACCACTCCCGTGTTTATCACTTTATTATTGGGATTGTGCTATCAAGCACCCTCTTGATTTTGATTCCGAATGCTGGAAGTGCTGAAAGTATCCAATACACTGGACTTTCTATAGTGAGCTATGTTCTCATCGCCTTCTTCTTTGCGCTTGGCATTTGGCTTGGTATCTGGATGAGTCAATTGGAGGATAAGTATAAATAATGGCAAAAAAAGTAAAAATTAAAAAAACTCTTGTCGAGCAGATCTTAACCAAAGCAGGAATTGAGCACACAGGGATTCAAATCAATGCGCTTGAAGGAGAACTTCCGTCGGGATATGATAGAACGCATATCTTTAAAACCTTGGCTCTGCTGGGGGACAAGACAGGCCCAATTATCGGAATCGTCCCCATAACAGAACATCTCGCTGAGAAAAAACTAGCAAAGGTTTCTGGTAATAAAAAAGTGAGCATGATTCCGCAGAAAGACTTAGAAAAAACAACAGGCTACATTCATGGGGCAAATAACCCCGTCGGCATTCGCCAAAAACACAATTATCCTATTTTTATTGATCAGACTGCTTTGGATTTGGATCAAATGATTGTCTCTGCTGGAGAAGTCGGGCATAGCATCATCATACGCCCTCAAGACTTGGCCAGCTTTGTAAAAGCGGATTTTGCTGATATCTTGGAGGAAAGTAAGTCATGAAACTCTATTTTGTTCGCCATGGGCGCACCCTCTGGAATCTTGAAGGACGTTTTCAAGGTGCTAGCGGTGACTCTCCCCTTCTTCCAGAATCCATTGACACCCTAAAGCAACTTGGTCAGTATCTCAAGGAAATTCCTTTTGATACGATTTATTCTAGTGATTTACCCAGAGCGGTCAAATCTGCTGAAATTATCCAAAGTCAACTCCAATCCCCTTGTCCTTTGAAGAGCATTCCTGACCTACGTGAATGGCAACTTGGCAAACTAGAGGGATTAAAAATCGCTACGCTCAATGCCATTTACCCACAACAAATAAAGGCCTTTCGCTCTAATCTGGCCCAGTTTGATACGAAGATGTTTGAAGCCGAGTCCCTCTACTCTACGACTCAGCGAACCATTCAATTTATCAAATCTCTGAAAGGAAGTCCAGCTGAAAACATTCTAATCGTTGGTCATGGTGCAAATCTCACTGCTAGTCTACGTACTCTCTTAGGCTATAAAGAGACTCACCTTCGCAAAGATGGAGGCTTGGCCAATGCTAGTCTGACAGTTTTAGAGACCGATGATTTTGAAACCTTCACTCTGGAAAGATGGAATGACACTTCTTATCAAAGAAAATAATGAAACTTGATCCCAGCGGTCAAGTTCTTTTTAGTTTTCAAAGAATATCCGTGAATTTCTCTGCTATTTATGATAAAATGGGAGTATCGCAAAAAATGACTCATCGTATCAAATTTTGAGTAAAATTAGGAGGAACCCATGTCTACAGAACATATGGAAGAACTAAATGACCAGCAGATCGTTCGCCGTGAAAAAATGGCTGCGCTCCGTGAACAAGGAATCGATCCCTTCGGAAAACGTTTTGAACGTACTGCTAACTCTCAAGAACTAAAAGACAAATTTGCAGAACTTGATAAAGAACAATTACATGAATTAAACGAAACTGCTACTATCGCTGGACGTTTAGTTAGTAAACGTGGTAAAGGTAAAGTCGGCTTCGCCCATCTTCAAGACCGAGAAGGTCAAATCCAAATCTACGTTCGTAAAGATGCTGTTGGTGAAGAAAACTACGAAATCTTTAAGAAGGCTGACCTCGGTGACTTCCTCGGTGTCGAAGGTGAAGTCATGCGTACAGATATGGGAGAGCTCTCTATCAAGGCAACTCACATTACACACTTGTCTAAAGCACTTCGCCCACTTCCAGAGAAATTCCACGGTTTGACTGACGTTGAAACCATCTATCGTAAACGTTACCTTGACTTGATTTCTAACCGTGAAAGCTTTGAACGTTTTGTCACTCGTTCAAAAATCATCTCTGAAATCCGTCGTTATCTAGACCAAAAAGGTTTCCTTGAAGTGGAAACACCTGTTCTTCATAATGAAGCCGGTGGTGCTGCTGCTCGTCCATTTATCACTCACCACAATGCCCAAAACATTGACATGGTGCTTCGTATTGCGACTGAGCTTCACTTGAAACGCCTTATCGTTGGTGGTATGGAACGTGTTTATGAAATTGGCCGTATCTTCCGTAACGAAGGAATGGATGCTACACATAACCCTGAGTTCACTTCTATCGAAGTTTACCAAGCTTATGCGGACTTCCAAGATATCATGGACTTGACGGAAGGTATTATCCAACACGCTGCTAAAGCTGTTAAAGGTGACGGCCCAGTCAACTACCAAGGAACTGAAATCAAAATCAATGAACCATTTAAACGTGTTCACATGGTGGATGCTATCAAAGAAATTACTGGTGTAGATTTCTGGCAAGACATGACTTTCGAGGAAGCCAAAGCTATCGCTGCTGAGAAGAAAGTTCCAGTTGAGAAACACTACACTGAAGTTGGTCACATCATCAACGCTTTCTTTGAAGAGTTTGTCGAAGAAACCTTGATCCAACCAACCTTTGTCTATGGTCATCCAGTAGCTGTATCACCACTTGCTAAGAAAAATCCTGAAGATGAACGCTTTACTGACCGTTTTGAGCTCTTCATTATGACCAAGGAATACGGTAACGCCTTTACCGAGTTGAACGACCCAATCGATCAGCTTAGCCGTTTTGAAGCTCAAGCAAAAGCTAAAGAACTTGGGGACGATGAAGCAACTGGCATCGATTACGATTACATCGAGGCTCTTGAATACGGTATGCCACCAACAGGTGGTTTGGGAATCGGTATCGACCGTCTCTGCATGCTCCTCACAGACACAACTACTATCCGTGATGTATTGCTTTTCCCAACAATGAAATAAACTCTAATCCTCTGGTCCTTGTCAGAGGATTTTCCAATACTAAAAGAGACTGAGATTGAACTGCACCCCAAAAGTTAGACAGAAAAAATCTAACTTTTGGGGTGTTTTTACTATGAAATTAACTTATGAGGATAAAGTTCAGATCTATGAACTTAGAAAACAAGGATATAGCTTAGAGCAGCTTTCAAATAAATTTGGGATAAACAATTCTAATCTTAGGTACATGATTAAATTGATTGATCGTTACGGAATAGAATTCGTCAAAAAAGGAAAAAATCGTTACTATTCCCCTGAATTAAAACAAGAAATCATTGATAAAGTCCTACTTGAGGGGTGATCGCAACTAAGCGTATCTCTGGATTATGCTCTCCCAAATCGTGGTATGCTTTCAAATTGGCTGGCGCAATACAAGAAAAACGGGTATACTATTGTTGAGAAAACAAGAGGGAGACCAGCTAAAATGGGACGTAAACGAAAGAAAACTTGGGAAGAAATGACAGAATTAGAACGACTCCAGGAGGAGAATGAACGCTTACGGACTGAGGTGGCCTACCTAAAAAAGTTAAAAGAGTTAGAGGAAAGGGACGAAGCCCTAGAGCGAGAAAGGCAGAGGCAGTTAGAGAAATGGCTTCAGGAGGATTTAGACTAGATTTGCTTCTTGAAACAGCACGTTTAGCTCGCTCGACTTACTACTATCAGTTGAAGGAACTAGATGGGCTTGACAAAGATAAAGAGCTTAAAACCGAAATTCAGGCCATTTATAATGAACATAAAGGAAATTATGGCTATCGCCGAGTTACTCTCGAACTCAGAAATCGTGGTTTTGTAGTGAATCATAAGAAAGTTCAACGTCTGATGACGGTCCTTGGTCTAACGGCTCGAATTCGTCGTAAACGGAAGTATTCTTCCTACCAAGGAGAGATTGGCAAGAAAGCAGATAATCTCATTCAACGCCAGTTTGAAGCAGCTAAACCAATGGAAAAGTGCTATACGGATGTGACAGAATTTGCCATTCCAAATAGCACACAAAAATTGTATTTATCGCCAGTTTTAGATGGCTTTAATAGCGAAATTATCGCCTATAATCTTTCAACTTCACCTAATTTAGAACAAGTGAAGAGTATGTTAAACTAGGCATTCACAGAGAAACACTATGAAAATACCATTTTACACAGCGACCAGGGCTGGCAATACCAACACGATTCTTATCATCGGTTCCTAGAAAGTAAGGGAATTCAGCCGTCTATGTCACGCAAGGGCAACAGCCCAGACAACGGTATGATGGAGTTCTTCTTCGGTATTTTGAAATCGGAGATGTTTTATGGTTATGAGGAGTCGTTTCAGTCGCTTAAGCAATTGGAACAAGCCATTGTAGACTATATTGATTATTACAACAACAAACGAATTAAGGTAAAACTAAAAGGACTTAGTCCCGTGCAGTACAGAACTAAATCCTTTCAATAATTATTTGTCTAACTTTTTGGGGTCAGTACAGATAAACTCAATCTCTTTTCTTATTCTTGATTTTTAACTTGACTGGTGGCTACATCTTCCCCAAACCATTTCTGGCTGATTTCCTGGAATTTTCCTTCTTGGTATAGTGAGATAAAGGCTTGATTCAGAGCAGCTAGCAACGTTTTATCAGCATGTCTAACACCGACTGCAAAGGATTCGCTTTCAAATCCAGCTGAAAAGACATTGTAGTCATTTAATATCCCTTCAGACTGGAGATAATAATTGGCATAGACACGGTCAATCAACAAGGCATCAATCCGATCATTTTTCAAATCAATTAAGGCTTCATTGAAACTTTGGTATTGGTTGGCTTTCTGGTCTTTCACTCTATTCTTGAGTAGTTCTGGTTGTCCTTCAAAATTCAAATAGCCAGAAGATCCAGCCTGGGCCCCTAAAACTTTGTCAGTCATATCCTGAACTGAGTGGATATTTTGAGACTTTTTAGAGACCAAAACTTGTTGATTTTCCATGTAAGGAATGGTAAAGGCAACCTTCTCTTTCCGTTCATCTGTTGCTGTATAGCCATTCCAGATGGCATCAATGGTACCATTTTGTAGTTCGGTTTCTTTCATATCCCAATCGATGGGTTGAAATTTAATCTGAATTCCTAGCTTTTCAGAGACAGCTTGAGCTAGGTCAATATCAAAACCTGCATACTGGCCATTCTTTTCCTCAAATCCCATGGGAACAAAGGTATTGTCAAAGCCAATGGTAATGCTACCCTGCTTTTGATATTTGGCCCAATTATCCTGATTTGGATCACTTGCCTTCTGAGTACAAGCCGTCAGGAAGAAGCTAAAGAACAGAGCAAGTACAAGGGCAATTTTCTTTCTCTTCATAGGCACCTCCTACTTTGGATCAACCTTAAGAATCTGATCAGCAATGTTTTCCGCAAACTGAAGATCGTGGGTTACAACAATCTGGGTCATGCCACGCTCTTTATTTTGAAGGATAAGTTTTTCCACTTCTAAACGAAGCTCTGGATCTAAAGCCGATGTCGGCTCATCATATCCTATAACTTCTGGATCAATCATCATGGCACGCGCTAAGGCGACACGCTGCTTTTGTCCACCAGATAAGGAAAACGGATAAGCATCCGCATGTCCGGCTAATCCAAGCTGTTCTAGCAAACCACGCGCCTTCTTCTCAGCAGCTTTCTTATCCATATCCATGGTTTTAATAGGTGACAAGGTTAAGTTCTCGAGAACTGACAAATGCGGAAAGAGTTGAAAGTCTTGGAAAACAAATCCTAGTAGATTACGCTTTTCCAATTCATCTATAGCTAGAAATTCACCATTATAGTAGATTTCTCCAGAATCGATGGTCTCCAGTCCAGCTAGCATACGTAACAAGGTGGTCTTTCCGCCTCCTGATGGACCTACGATTGCGAGGATTTGCTTTTCAGGAATAGATAGACTAAAATTTGTTAAGATTTGTTTGTTGCCAAAGCCTTTATTGATCTTTCGTAATTCTAACATAACAATCCTCCTATCTGTAATAACTGTACTTCTTCTCAAGTTTTTTCGCTACAATGGTCACAAGACCAATCATGATCAAATAAATCGCTCCAGCTAAAAACATAGGAACAAGACTGGCATCTCGATTGGCTGCTGTCCGACTTGCCAAAATCAAATCTGAAATCCCAAGGGCATAAACTAATGAAGTATCCTTGACCAAACTCATAATTTCATTAAAGACGCTCGGTAAAACAATCTTTGTAACCTGAGGCAAAATAATATAGCGCACTGTGTCTAATGGACTAAACTTCAAGACCTTAGCAGCCTCATATTGACCTTTAGGAATGGTTTCAATCCCACCACGAAAGATTTCAG
The DNA here is from genome assembly GCF_001812375.1 of Streptococcus sp. HMSC077F03. Lineage (GTDB taxonomy): Bacteria > Bacillota > Bacilli > Lactobacillales > Streptococcaceae > Streptococcus > Streptococcus oralis_S. The sequence goes on along the minus strand of NZ_KV808793.1, from coordinate 101,493 downwards.
CAAAGTAGGCTGCATAGTTCAATACAAAAGCGATCACAGCAGCAGGCAAACGATCTAAACGAATCCCAATACTAGGAAGAACATAGTAAATAAAGATTAATTGCAAGAGCAAGGGAGTCCCTCGCATCACCCAAATATAAAGGTCAATCAGATAATGGAGGGGTTTCCAGCGGACTTGTAAAGCAAAGGCAACGACAATACCTAAAGGAATTGAAAATATCAAGACCAGAGCAAAGACTTGAAGCGTCATACTTGCACCGTTCAATAAACTTGGTAATATCTCAAACATATAAGACATACTGCACCTCCTAAAAATTATTGTTCCTATTATAGCATAAATAAACAATTTAGCAAGGGTTTTTGAAAAAAAATTCTATTTTTCAAAAAAAAACGTATCTGCCAAATTGACGGATACGTTCTTTTAGAGAGATAACTTTTAAAGTGTTTCTAAGAGTTCTTGCATCTGAACATCATCTGGAACAAGTTTTAAATAAGCTTCAGCTTGCACTTTGGCTTCTTCAAAATACCCCAATTCACGCAAAAGATAAGTATACTGCTCCAGAAATTCAGGATTATCCTTGAGATCAAGCGATAGTTCCTGATAGAGCTCATAGGTCTTATCTAAATCCTCGATTTCCTGGTAAGAACGGGCAATCATCCACTTGGTCAAGAGATTTTCAGGTTCTTGACTTTGGAGAGCGATGATATCTTCGTACCGCTCTTGTTCCATATAAATGGTTGCAAGTCGAAGGAAAATTTCTTCTGTATCCTCTGCATCTTCTTTGGCAGTAAGGAGAAACTGCTCTGCACTACTAGGATCATGTAATTCATACGAAAATTGAGAAGCAGCCAGTAAGAGCCGTGTTTCAAACGGATTTTTCTCCAAACCTTGTTTAGCGATACGAAGGGCCTCTTCCACCTGATGTTCCTTATGCAAGGCTTGACTATAACCATATTCATATCCTTCAAAATCAGGTGAAATAGTATCAATCTGCTTAAAGTAAAGAACAGATTTTTGATACTCTTCTTGGTCAAAGTAAAGACTAGCCAGTTCAAAGGCAGTTTGGTCATCGTATTCTAATTCTAAAGCTTTTTCTAAGAATTCAGTTGCAGCTTCAAACTTGCCTAACTGGGCATAAGCGTAACCAATTCGTTGATAGGTTGAGACACCCGTTTGCTCATAGATGGAGCGATTGTCTAATTGAGCATAGCCCTGAATAGCTTCCTGATAATTCCCTAACTCGCTATCCAACTCAGCCAAACCAAAAACTAATAAGGCATCATCTGAGTAGTTTAGGGCTTCCAGTAACTTTTCACGCGCTACATCTGTCAATCCTTCCAACTGATAGAGGTCAGCCTTCAAGGCCAAAGCCGACACGTACCAGTCACTTTCGGGTGTGATTTCCTCAAGGTAAGCAAAGGCTTCCTCAACATTGCCATCCTCGCTAGCAATGCTGGCTAAGTTCAGATTCACTTCTGGAAATTCTGAAACGATATGTTGGTAAATTTCTTTCGCTTGAGGATAAAAGCCAATTCCCTCTAGATAGCTTGCTAGTTCATAGAGAACCTCACTTGAATCTGTTTCGAGGGCTTTGTGAAAAAACTGATTCGCTTTGGTTAAATCCTGTTCATCCAAAGCCTGGAGCATGCGTTGACTATTGTTCACTCTTGATTTCCTCCCCTTCTTCTTCATACAGACCGCTGACTTTTTTATACCAGTTAAAGATAGCTGAGATAACGACCTTGGCAGAAGCATAGACAGGAATTCCCAGCAAGACTCCCCAAATACCAAACATGGATCCTGAAGTTAGGAGAACAAAGAGGACATTTATCGGATGGATGTTTAGCTGACTACCTAAAATAAGTGGAGAAACGAAGCGACCTTCAATCGTTTGTTCAACAATAAAGACAATAATCACTTTCAAAAGCATGACAGGCCCCGCTATTAAGCCCAAAACCAGAGCAGGCAACATCGCTAGAAAACTACCCAAGTAAGGTACTAGATTGAGGATACCAGCCGTAATACCAAGAGTCACAGCATATCTGAGACCAATAATCTTAAAGAAGATAATAAACATAATTGCCACGATAATAGCAACTGTAACCTGCCCTCTAACATAGTTTGACAACTGTTTATTAACATCTGACAAAACTTGTCCGACAGGTTCTTTTAACTTGTTTGGGATGAATTTAGTCAGGTAATCTCGCAAGCCTTTCCCATCTCTCAAAAGATAAAAGAGCATGAAGGGTACGATAATAACCGCAACAATGACCTGGGAAACGCTACTGATAAAGGCGCTAACCCAGTTAACAGCTTGAGAAGAGATTTTGCTGGCCCACATGGTCGCCTCACTAGAAACATTGGAAAGAACCTGCTCCAACTGTGGTCTAAAATCATCTGGCAAGCGTTTGGTTACAAGGTCATTGATCACCTTATCAGCATCTTCCAGGTATGTCGGCACATTCTTCGCAAAATTTAAGACTTGACGTTGCAGATTAGGAATTGCGACTGCCAATCCCCAAATGATAAAGAGTCCGATAATGACAAAAACAATACTAATGGCAAGAACACGATTGATCTTGTGCTTCTCCATCCAGTCCACAATCGGATTAAGGAGGTAATAAAGTAAACCAGATAAAATAACTGGCAACATGACAACCCCTAAAAAGTCTAAAACGGGTAAAAAAATAAAACTAATCTTACTTAGAATGAAAATGTTCAGCCCCAGTAACAAGGTTACTAAAAATACGGTGATAGCTTTGTTATCTAAAAACCACTTGAAGAACCAGGATAGGCTAAAATGTTTCTCTTTATGTTCCATAAATACATCCTTTCTGTCATTCTCTCATTATACCATTTTTAGACTAAAATAACTCTTTTTTAAAGTGCTTACATGAATGAATCTAGTACTTCATGACTGCCATTTTGTGGTATAATGAACTTATCATTATTAAGAGGTATGGACATGAAAGAAACTGTTTATTTTGGAACTTACACTCGTCGCTTATCTAAAGGGATTTACAAGGCAGATTTTGATACAGAAACAGGCCAGCTTGAAAATCTTGAACTCTTTGCTGCTGAACCAAGTCCAACCTACCTTGCCTTTGACCAACAGCAACACTTATACACCGTAGGGAGTCAGGATGGCTTAGGCGGAATCGCTGCTTACAAGACAGATGGCGCTTTGCTAAATCATGTGGTTGAAGAAGGCGCTCCCCATTGTTATGTGGCAGTGGATGAAAAGCGTGGTCTCGTTTATGGGGCCAACTATCATAGGGGTCAAGTTCTGGTTTATAAACGTCAAACGGATGGTAGCCTTATCCAAACGGATCTAGTTCAGCATAGTGGACAAGGCCCTCATGAAAATCAAACTTCTCCTCATGTCCACTTTACAGATCTAACACCTGACCAGTATCTCGTCACATGTGATCTAGGTACGGATGAAGTAACGACCTACGATGTCAGTCCAGAAGGAAAACTAAGTAAACTCTATACTTATCATAGCCAAGCTGGAGCAGGTGCTCGCCACATCGTTTTCCACCATCACTATAAGATTGCCTATCTCATCTGCGAACTTAATAGTACGATAGAGGTCTTGATTTATGATGGGGTTGGTGAATTTGAACGCATGCAAGTTATTTCAACCTTACCAGATGGATACGAAGGCTTTAATGCTACTGCTGCCATTCGTCTTTCAAAAGATGGCAAATACCTCTATGCATCCAACCGAGGTCATGATTCCATTGCAGTCTATACAATCCTCGCTGATGGTAGCTTGGAATTATTAGAGATTGTACCAAGCCATGGTAAAAATCCACGTGATTTCGACCTGAGTCCTGATCAAGAGTTTCTCATTGCTGTTCATCAAGATTCTGATAACGCAACCGTCTTTAAGCGCAATCCTAAAAGTGGTCGTCTTGCAGAGCTTTCTAACGACTTCCATGTCCCTGAAGGAGTCTGCATCAACTTCCCACATTAAAAAAAATGAACTTGAGTTTCAAGTTCATTTTTTTATAGTCTATTTCCGACATTGATACGGTTGATAGCACGTTGCAATGCGATTTTTGCACGACGTTCTTGGTCAATCAAATGCTTGTCATGAGCTTCTTCGATTTCTCGTTCAGCTCGAAGTTTCGCACGTTCTGCACGACTGATGTCAATATCACGAGCACGCTCTGCTGAGTCTGCTACAATAGTAATGATATCATTAGCAATCTCGATAATTCCTCCGTTCACTGCAATCCAGTTCACATGAGTATCATCATCGATACGTTTTACCTTCACTTCATCAACCGCTAAAACCGCAATCATATTTTCATGTCGTGGCAAGATCCCCATCTCACCATCCAGAGTTCGTACCGATACAAAGCTGGCATGGTGATCATAGACGAGGCCATCTGGTGTCACGATCTGGACAGTTAAATGAGCCATAGATCACCTCTTAAAATCCCATTTTTTCTGCCTTAGCAATGACGTCTTCGATTGAACCGACACCACGGAAGGCATCTTCTGGTAACTGGTCATGTTTTCCTTCAAGGATTTCCTTAAAGCCACGAACTGTTTCCCCTACTGGCACATAAGAACCAGGTTGACCAGTAAATTGTTCGGCAACGTTAAAGTTTTGAGACAAGAAGAACTGGATACGTCGGGCACGTGCAACCAAAGTCTTTTCTTCATCAGAAAGTTCATCCATACCAAGGATAGCAATGATATCTTGCAATTCATGGTAACGTTGAAGGACACGTTTGACTTCCGCAGCAACTGCATAGTGCTCCTCACCAACAATCTCAGGTGCCAAGGCACGAGAGCTTGAAGCCAACGGATCAACGGCTGGGTAGATACCCAACTGTACCAACTTACGTTCCAAGTTTGTAGTTGAATCCAAGTGAGCAAAGGCTGTTGCTGGCGCCGGGTCAGTATAGTCATCGGCTGGCACATAGATAGCCTGGATAGAGGTTACAGAGCCCTTCTTGGTTGATGTGATACGCTCTTGCAATTGACCCATTTCAGTAGCAAGTGTTGGTTGGTAACCAACGGCTGAAGGCATACGACCCAAAAGGGCAGATACTTCTGAACCAGCTTGAGTGAAACGGAAGATATTGTCGATAAAGAGAAGCACATCTTGGCCTTCTACATCACGGAAGTATTCGGCGATTGTCAAACCAGTAAGGGCAACACGCATACGTGCTCCAGGTGGCTCATTCATCTGACCAAATACCATGGCTGTTTTCTCGATAACGCCTGATTCTTTCATTTCCCAGTAAAGGTCGTTCCCTTCACGAGTACGTTCCCCAACACCGGTAAATACTGAAATACCACCGTGTTCTTGGGCAATGTTGTGAATCAATTCTTGGATCAAGACAGTTTTACCAACTCCGGCACCACCGAAAAGTCCAACTTTACCACCTTTTAGGTAAGGGGCAAGAAGGTCGATAACCTTGATCCCTGTTTCTAAGATTTCAGATGAGGTAGACAATTCATCAAAAGTTGGAGCTTTCTTATGAATTGGCTGACGCTCAGCGTCTTCAGCGAAAGGAGCATCCAAGTCAATCGTATCCCCCAAAACGTTGAAGACACGTCCCAAAGTTTCTTTACCTACTGGTACAGAGATTGGACGGCCTGTGTCCAAAACTTCCATTCCACGAGTCAAACCATCTGTTGATTCCATGGCGATCGTACGGACCATACCATCACCCAACTCCAAGGCTACTTCAAGGACGATTTTTGTTTTTCTTTCGTCATTTTTGTAGACGACAAGTGCATTATTAATCTCAGGAAGTGTTTCCCCTGCTGCAAACAAGACGTCTACAACGGGTCCGATAACCTGAGCAATTTTACCTGAACTCATCTCCTTCTCCTATTCTATATAAGATACTGTCGGTTCCTAGCTCACCTAGGTCCTAAGTTCATTTTCATACGAGGGAGGCAAAGCCTTATTCTAAGGCACTAGCCCCCGCTACGATTTCTGTAATTTCTTGTGTAATCGCCGCCTGTCTAGCACGGTTATACTGGATTGTCAAATCATTGATGACCTTTTTGGCATTATCGGTCGCCGTTTGCATGGCTGTCATACCTGCAGCATTTTCAGCTGTCTTGGCATCGATAATAGCCCCGTAAATCATACTTTCGGCATACTGTGGCAACAACTGCTCTAGAATCTCATCACGGCTCGTTTCCAACTCAAAGGTTAAGCTATACTCTTCATCCGCTTCATTTGGATCCAAGTCAACAATCGGAAGCATTTGTTCCACACGCATTTGACTTGTGAGAGTATTGACATGATGGTTGTAGCAGACGTACAATTCATCAAAAAGTTCGTTTTGGTACATCTCAATCGTTTTTGAAATAATTTTACGAACTTCATCAAAACTAGGTTGATCTGCCAAGCCACGTAGTTCATAAATTGGCTGAATACCACGAGCCTTAAAGAAATCAGCTCCCATACCACCGATACAGATTATCTCAAAATCTTTACCATCTGGATGGTATTCTTCTTTCAACTCCATAACCGCTTTCAGGATGGAAGCATTATAACCTCCAACCAAGCCACGGTCTGAAGTAATAACGATATAGCCTGTTTTCTTAACTGGGCGACTGATGAGCATCGGATTGGTTGAACCAGCAGATCCGTTACCATGCAGAATATCCGTTAAAAGCTTACGAACCTTCTGAGCGTAAACTTGGAAGTTGCGCGCTGCTTCTTCAGAGCGACCTAACTTGGCAGCCGATACCATTTGCATGGCATTAGTGATTTGACTCGTATTTTTGGTTGAGGCGATTTTTGTTTTAATATCATTTAGAGATACTGCCATCTGACACCTCTATTCTTATTGGAAGCTGGATTGATTGAGAAACTCTGTAATCGCAGCATCCAAGACTGCTTCTTCTGGCAAGTCTTTTGTTTCACGAATGGTTTCCAAAATCTCTGGATAATGAGCATCAAAGAAAGTATGGAACTCTTCCTCAAAACGAACAATGTCATCTACAGGAATCGTATCCAAGAAACCATGTGTCAAAGCATAGAGAATGGTTACTTGTTTCTCAACAGGTAGTGGTTTGTGAACAGGTTGTTTCAATACTTCCACAGTACGACGTCCACGGTTTAACTTAGCCTGTGTTGCTGCATCCAAGTCAGAACCAAACTTAGTGAAGGCCTCCAACTCACGGTATGAAGCAAGGTCGATACGAAGTGTACCAGCTACTTTCTTCATGGCTTTGATTTGTGCCGAACCACCTACACGGGATACAGACGAACCCGCATCGATGGCTGGACGAATACCCGCATTGAAGAGACCATCACCAAGGAAGATTTGTCCGTCAGTGATAGAGATCACGTTGGTTGCGATATAGGCAGAGATATCTCCCGCTTGTGTCTCGATAAATGGTAGGGCTGTAATAGATCCACCACCAAGTTCATCAGAAACTTTAGCTGAGCGCTCAAGCAAACGGCTGTGAAGGTAGAAGACATCCCCTGGGAAGGCTTCACGACCTGGTGGACGACGAAGCAAGAGGGAAAGTTCACGATAAGCGACCGCTTGTTTTGAAAGATCATCGTAAACGATCAAAACATGCTTGCCTTGGTACATAAACTCTTCTGCCATAGCAACTCCAGCATAAGGAGCTAGGAAGAGCAATGGAGATGGTTGTGAAGCAGAGGCTGTCACAACGATTGTGTAGTCCAAGGCACCGTACTGACGAAGTGTTTCTACTTGCGTACGGACTGTTGATTCTTTTTGTCCAATCGCTACGTAGATACAAATCATATCTTGACCTTTTTGGTTCAAGATTGTATCAATCGCAATAGTTGTTTTCCCTGTCTGACGGTCACCGATAATCAACTCACGTTGACCACGACCAATCGGAACAAGGGCGTCAATAGCTTTCAAACCTGTTTGTAATGGTTCTGATACAGACTTACGTTGCATAACGCCAGGAGCTGGCGCTTCTACTGGACGAGTCTTGTCAGTATGGATGTCACCAAGACCATCAACTGGACGACCAAGTGGGTCGACAACACGTCCGATCAGGCTATCCCCCACAGGAACTTCCATAATTTTACCTGTACGGCGAATAGTATCACCTTCACGAATATCTGTAAAGTCTCCAAGGATGATAATCCCAACGTCTGTAGACTCCAAGTTTTGCGCCATCCCATAAGAGCCGTTTTCAAAGATCAACAGCTCTCCACTCATGGCATTTTCAAGACCGTGAGCACGCGCAATTCCGTCCCCGATATAGGTTACAACACCTGTTTCAGACACATCAAAATTGGGTTTGAAATTTTCAATTTGTTGCTTAATTAAAGCGCTGATTTCTTGTGCGTTAATTGCCAAAAGAACACCACTTTCTATTTCAAATTTTCTTTAACAACTCGAAGTTGTTGTTTTATACTCACATCAATTGTCTTGTGATTAGCAAAAATGACAAAACCACCAATGAGTCCTTCATCAATTTGTTCTTTGATACTCCGTACTTTCAGAGACATTTTTTTCTCTATCAAGGGAAGCAAACGTTCCTTCTGTTCATCCGTTAAAGGATGAGCTGAAGAAATCGTTACTACAAAATGATTGGTTTCTCTTTCAAGACGATTCAAACAATCAACAATGATATCATAAAATAGATTTGCTCTGTGATTGTAAATCAGAACCTGAATAAAGTTTTGCATTAAAGGTGAGACAGAGTCTTGAAAAAAACCAACTGTATTTTCCTTATCAGACTCATCAACTGCTACCTGAGCTAAAAAAGAAGGTAAACCCGTTTCTTCTGCGACTTGCTTGATTTGATCCAAGTCTGAAAAAATCCGGTCCTCTTCTCCTTTTTCAATCACTAATTGGACAAAAGGCATGCTGTACTTTTCAATTACCTTTGCTGTTTTCTTGTCCATTAGGCTTCTCCTAGCTGATCGATATACTGATCAATGAGTTCCTTATGAGCATGACTGTCAAGGTTTTTTGAGATGATTTTACCAGCGAGACTAATCGTCAAATCTGCCACCTCGCCCTTAACACTTTGTAAAGCTTCAGCTTTATTTTGCGCAATTTCTTGGTTGGCTTTTTCTTTTAAGCGCCCTGCTTCAAGTTTAGCTTCGGCTAAAATATCGGCTTTACTTTTCTCAGCAGTTCCCTTTGCATTCTCGATAATCGTTTTAGCTTCGGTACGGCTACCTGCTAACTCAGCTTCACGTTGGTTAGCTAGTTCCTCAGCCTTTTTACGGGCTTCCTCGGCACCATCAATATCTGAAGAAATCTTTTCAGCACGTTCATCCAAGATGCTGGAAATATTTCCCCAAGCATATTTTTTCACTAAAAAGATTAATAAAAGGAAGGAACCAGCGATAAGAATAAAGTCACCGATAATGGTACTAATAGTTAAATCCATCTTCTAATCCTCCTCTACTTACTCTTCCCCTTCATTTATTTTTTTACCAATGTACATAGATGACAACATGGTAAATACATAAGCCTGAATACATGAAATGAAAATTGAAAAGGCTGTCCATAACATGTTTGCGATAAAGGCAAAAGGATACCAATACAAAGCATTTTGTGACAAGGCTAATAGCAATCCAGCTAAGACCTCACCGGCAAAAATATTTCCGTAGATCCGAATCGCCAAGGAAGCAAAATTGGTGAACTCTTCTAAAATGTTCATCGGAGTCATAAAGCCAGGTGTAACAAATGCTCTCAAATATTCTTTAACGCCTCTACGACGAACTCCTTCTACATGGGCGATCAAAGTGATCAAGAATGATAGGGATAAATCGTATCCAAGGTTGGCTGTTGGAGAAGTCCACAAGTTATAACCGTTTGTTGTTTGTACTTTTGCCATTAAGCCGATATTATTGGCAACCAAGATAAACAGAAATAGAGAAAACAGAAATAAGGAATAATCCTTGATGTATGATTCTCCAATGTTTGGTTTGGTAAAACCAATCACAAAGTCGTAAATCATCTCAAGAGCATTTTGTTTGCCCTTTGGACGGATGGTCATTTTACGACTTGCCCAGTAGACAAAGGCAAAAACCATCAAAACAGTTACAAGAGACATGGCAAGCAGGGTCAAATCAAAGGATATTGGTCCAATATTAACGGTTGGATTCAAACTTTCTTCCATGGTTTGACACCTCCATTTCTAAATAGAGTTGTCTATTTAATGACAAATGACATCGCCAAGGTTACAAAGAATGTTCCTTCGATAAAGGCAATCCCCATGATCATCAAACTACGCAATTGTGGGATGATATCTGGTTGGCGTGCTGCAGACTTGAACAAACCGTTCATCAAAAATCCTTCTGCAAGGGATACACCCATACAGGCAAGACATAGACCGAAAAATGTTAAATTCATGATGAATTCTCCTTTTATTTAAAATTTACTTACTTAGTTTAGTCCTAAAATTTGTTTTTGTCAACTTTTTACTTACGTTGGAAGCGTTTCAGATGATTTATTTTTATTTTTGCTATTTTTATACCACTGTATAGATAAGTTTCTCATTTTATGATGAAATGTGTTTCCACTTTCTCTATATTTTCCGAAATAAATTGAAAAATCCAAGTTTAGAACTTGGATAGATTCATTTTATTTGAAATAGTGGGAATAGTGTTGTTTACACCCTGGATTAAATGGAGATTTGCAATAAGGGCAGGCTATCTGCTTTTGATATTCTTGAAATGTTATTGTCCTCATACAAGCCCCACATAAAATCGGTCGATCCTCCGCAAGCGTCAAGGGGTAAGGTGAAAACAAATGCGTTTCTATAGCATTGTGGCACTGATAACAAGCATAATATTTTTTACACTCATAGCACTGGAGGGAAACGATGTCCTTTTCGCCATGATAATGAACACATCTGCCTTCATCATCAACTAACAAACCTTGTGCTTGATTCATTCACTTTTCCTTCTCTAGGCACGAACTGTAACGCTTGTCCCGTCTTCCTTATAGAGATTGATAAGACCTTCCTTGAGAGCGCGAACCATGTCCCCTGCTTGAACAGGTTGTGGAACCTTAATAGTCAAGAGTTCCATTGGATTTGGAGCGCGGTCGATTTTATTGCCCTTGGCATCATGAAGATCTTCGATATAAGTCTCAAAATGACGGAAACCTGGTCCATAAAACTCCACTTGATCGCCTTCATTGATAACATTCCGTTGACGAATGGTTGCCGTTTGAGTCGCATCATCATACGCTACCACTTCAGCGACAAACTTATATTCAGGAATTTTACGACGTGCGCCAAATAACTGTTCGTTTTCTGTAGGTGTACCATAGTAGAAACCTGTTGCCAATTCACGTTGAGCAACCTTCCACATCTCGTCTACCAAGTCCTGTTTGATGGCTTCAAATTTCTCAGGACTTTCGAGATAAGCATCTACAGCCGCCTTGTAACAGTTGGTCACAGTTGAAACATAGTGGATAGACTTCATGCGGCCTTCAATCTTGAGACTGTCTACACCGTTTTCGATCATATCTGGGATATGGTCAATCATGGACATGTCAACGGCCGACATTGAAAATTCTTCTGGAATTTCACCTTTCAGACTCTTACGTTCTTGACCAAAGGGCATGTCGTAAAGATCGTATTTCCAACGACAAGACTGAGAACAACCTCCACGGTTGGCATCACGCATACTCATGTGGTTTGAGAGCGTACAGCGACCTGAGTAAGAAATACACATGGCTCCATGGACAAAGGCCTCAATTTCTACATCAGTGCGTTTGCGAATCTCTGCCAATTCTTCCATTGAAACTTCACGGGCCAAAACCACGCGAGTTAGACCAAGTTCTTTCCAGAACTCAAGAGTTTCATAGTTGGTCGCACTTGCTTGGGTTGAAAGGTGGATTTCAAGACCTGGTGCTTCGGTTGCTGCAATCATAATCAAGGCTGGATCCGACACGATAACTGCGGCAATCCCGATGTCACGCAACTTACGGAACCATTCTCCAGCACCAGCTTCGTTTCCTTCGTGCATAACCATGTTAGCAGCCACATAGACCTTGGCACCGTACTTAGCAGCAAACTGCACGCCTTCTTCCATCTGTTCAAAGGTGAAGTTTCCTGCACGGCTACGAAGACCATATGCCTGTCCACCGATGAAGACTGCGTCCGCACCATATTGAACAGCTACTTTCAGCTTCTCTAAAGTCCCTGCAGGTGATAAAACCTCAGGACGTTTTAATGTTTTTGTCATTTTTTCTCCTATTTGCAATATAAAAGTTTGACGTTTTTCCTTCTCATTTTATAGTAAATAAGCGATAAAATCAAGCCTAGACAGATTGTTTTGACAATTCTAATCTTTTCTAAAACAAAAAACTAGCCTTTCAAGACTAGTTATTTTCAAGATAAAATTCAAAGCGTTCGCCCACGTATTGACTCTTTACATACTCAAAAGCTGTCCCATCTTCAAGATAAGAGACCTGAGTCAAGGCTAAAATGGCATGCCCCTTTTCGACTTCTAGATAGTGAGCGATTTTTTCCTTAGCCAATCTTGCATAAATGGTCTGTTGGGATTTGCCAATCCGATAGCCATGTTGCTGCAAGGTTTGGAAGAAATGACTGGTGATTTCTTCTTTTTTGAAATCCTTGATAAATTTCTCAGGAATGGATGCGACTTCATAGACTAGCGGAACTTGGTCAGCGTAACGTACCCGTTCCATGCGAATAATATTCTCTGTCGGAGTAATCCCTAGCTTAGCGACCTCTTGCTCATTTGGAATGGTTCTTCTGTAAGAAATGAGTTGGCTAGAAGGGACTTTACCTTGAGATTTGACAATCTCCGTAAAACTGGTTGTACCCCGCATTTTTTCTTGGACACGAGTGCTAGAGACAAAAGTCCCACTTCCTACACGACGCTCCAAAACTCCTTCCTCAACCAAGAGAGAGATAGCTTGGCGTAATGTCATCCGGCTAACCTGAAACTGTTCAGCTAAATCTCGCTCACTTGGAAGTCTCTCACCAATTTTCCAATGATGCTCATCTATATCCTTTTTGATCTGATCGTGGATTTTCATATAAGCTGGTAACATGATTCTCACTTCTTTTCTTTATTTTCTCCATTGTACCGTATTTGCTAATAAAAAGTCAAACTTTGCCTTGTTTAGTTGGTAATTCGCCCCTATTTGTGATAGAATATTGAAAAAGATATTTCTTTTGAGAAAGGAAAAAGATGAGCAACATTTCAACTGATTTGCAAGATGTCGAAAAAATCATCGTGCTGGACTATGGTAGCCAATACAACCAGCTGATTTCACGCCGTATTCGTGAAATTGGTGTTTTTTCAGAGCTAAAAAGTCATAAAATCTCAGCCGCAGAGGTTCGTGCGATTAACCCTGTAGGGATCATCCTCTCTGGTGGACCAAACTCTGTATACGAAGATGGTTCATTTGATATTGACCCAGAAATTTTTGAACTTGGCATTCCAATTTTGGGAATCTGCTATGGTATGCAACTTTTAACTCATAAACTTGGAGGAAAAGTTGTCCCTGCAGGTGATGCTGGTAACCGCGAGTATGGCCAATCACCACTTACCCATACCCCTTCTGCCCTCTTTGAAGGAACTCCTGAAGAACAGATTGTTTTGATGAGCCATGGCGATGCTGTAACAGAAATTCCAGCTGATTTTGTTCGTACTGGTACTTCTGCTGACTGTCCTTATGCAGCTATTGAAAACCCTGAAAAGCACATCTATGGTATCCAATTTCACCCAGAAGTTCGCCATTCTGTATACGGGAATGATATCCTTCGCAACTTTGCCCTTAACATCTGTCAGGCTAAAGGCGACTGGTCAATGGACAACTTTATCGATATGCAGATCAAGAAAATCCGTGAGACTGTAGGTGACAAGCGTGTTCTTCTCGGCCTATCAGGTGGTGTTGACTCTTCTGTTGTTGGAGTTCTTCTCCAAAAAGCAATCGGTGATCAATTGATCTGTATCTTTGTTGACCACGGTCTTCTCCGTAAAGGGGAAGCAGACCAAGTTATGGACATGCTTGGTGGTAAGTTTGGGTTGAATATCGTCAAGGCAGATGCTGCTAAACGATTCCTTGATAAACTTGCAGGTGTTTTTGACCCTGAACAAAAACGGAAGATTATCGGAAACGAGTTTGTTTATGTCTTTGATGACGAAGCAAGTAAGCTAAAAGATGTGAAATTCCTTGCTCAAGGAACACTATACACTGACGTGATTGAGTCTGGAACTGATACTGCTCAAACTATCAAGTCACACCACAACGTTGGTGGACTTCCAGAAGATATGCAGTTTGAATTGATTGAACCATTGAACACTCTTTATAAAGACGAAGTCCGTGCCCTCGGTACAGAGCTTGGTATGCCAGACCACATCGTATGGCGCCAACCATTCCCAGGTCCAGGTCTTGCCATCCGTGTTATGGGTGAAATCACTGAAGAAAAACTTGAAACAGTCCGCGAATCAGACGCTATCCTTCGTGAAGAAATCGCTAAAGCAGGTCTCGACCGCGATATCTGGCAATACTTCACTGTTAATACTGGAGTTCGTTCAGTAGGGGTTATGGGTGACGGTCGTACTTACGACTATACCATCGCTATCCGTGCCATCACTTCTATCGACGGAATGACAGCTGACTTTGCGAAGATTCCTTGGGAAGTTCTCCAAAAAATCTCAGTTCGTATCGTAAATGAAGTTGACCACGTTAACCGCATCGTCTACGATATTACAAGTAAACCACCTGCAACCGTTGAGTGGGAATAAACCAATCAAACACAAAAGAACTCTGAATCGGATTCAGAGTTCTTTTTTAGGTAGCACTTCTGCTTTCCTTTTTTATTTACGTTTTTTCTTAGCTTTTTTCATTTTGTTAGCCATTCGTTTCATAGACTGTTTCATGGCAAATTCACCGATTTTACCTTTAAGTCCGCCACCAAACATCTGTCTCATATCTGGCATTCCAGCTCCTCCAAGAGCTGACATATCTGGCATGCCCCCTTGTCCCATCATTCCTTCAAGGGCAGACATATCCATTCCTCCCATATTTGGCATATTTTTAGGGAGGTTATTTGGATTGATGCCCATTTGTTTCATCATTTTGTTCATATCACCAGACATGACCCCTTGCATGAGCTGTTTGGCCTGATTAAAGTCCTTAATGAATTTATTGACTTCGACAAAGGTATTTCCAGAACCTGCTGCGATACGACGGCGACGACTTGGATTTAACAAATCAGGATTTTCACGTTCCTCAGGAGTCATAGAAGACACGATGGCACGTTTGCGCGCAATCTGGCGCTCATCCACCTTCATATTTTGAAGAGCTGGATTGTTAGCCATCCCTGGAATCATCTTGAGCAAGTCTTCCATCGGCCCCATGTTTTGCACCTGATCCAATTGATCAATGAAATCATTGAAATCAAAGGTGTTTTCGCGCATTTTTTCAGCCATTTCAAGGGCTTTTTGCTCATCATATTCCTGAGAAGCTTTCTCAATCAAAGTGAGCATATCCCCCATACCAAGGATACGGCTTGACATACGGTCTGGGTGGAAGGTTTCAATATCTGTAATCTTTTCACCCGTACCAGTGAACTTGATAGGTTTTCCAGTGATGTGACGAACAGACAAAGCCGCACCACCACGAGTATCCCCATCAATCTTGGTAAGGATGACACCAGTTACTTCCAACTGAGCATTAAACTCACGGGCAACATTAGCCGCTTCCTGACCGATCATGGCATCAATGACAAGGAGGATTTCGTTTGGTTGGGCTAAGGCCTTAACGTCACGAAGCTCGTTCATCAAGAGCTCATCAATCTGCAATCGACCTGCCGTATCAATCAAGACATAGTCGTAGTGATTGGCTTGCGCTTGCTCCAAACCTTGGCGAACAATCTCGACAGCTGGCACTTCTGTTCCAAGTGCAAAGACAGGAACATCAATTTGTTGTCCAAGTGTTTTCAGCTGATCAATAGCTGCTGGACGATAGATATCCGCTGCAATCATCAAAGGACGTGCATTATCTTCCTTCTTAAGTTTGTTAGCCAATTTACCAGCAAAAGTTGTTTTACCAGCCCCTTGCAAACCGACCATCATAATGATTGTCGGAATCTTAGGTGACTTGATAATCTCTGCCGTATCAGAACCTAAAACGGCTGTCAGTTCCTCATCAACGATTTTGATAATCTGTTGGGCAGGATTAAGGGTATCAATGACCTCGTGTCCGACTGCACGTTCACGAACTTTCTTGATAAAGTCTTTTACAACAGGCAAGGCAACGTCGGCTTCCAGCAAGGCCAAGCGAATCTCTTTGGTTGCTTCCTGGACATCCGCCTCAGAAATTTTTCCTTTTTTACGTAGATTTTTAAAGACGTTCTGCAAACGTTCTGTTAAACTTTCAAATGCCATTTTTCTTCCTCTTATTCTCTATTATCAATACTTGTTAAAATTTCTATCTGCTCCTGCAGAAAATCATCCTTAGGATAACGCTCCAAGATCTGGTCAAAAATCTGACTTCGGACAATGTAGTCCGAATACATGTGCAATTTCATCTCATAATCTTCTAGAATCTTTTCCGTCCGCTTGATATTATCATAGACAGCCTGACGACTGACACCGAACTCCTCAGCAATCTCAGCAAGACTGTAGTCATCAGCATAGTAGAGTTCAATATAGTTCATCTGCTTGTCTGTCAAAAGCGCAGCATAAAATTCAAAAAGCGCATTCATACGATTGGTTTTTTCAATTTCCATAATTTTTATTATACCAAAAAAACGATTATACTGCTAGAGTAGGAGCACTTTAAATAGGTCAAGAATAAAAAAAGAACCTTGCAAGGCAAGATTCTTTTAGTGTCTGACTTAAATAATTGTTCTTCTGGGAACCTAATCGAATTAAGCTTCGATTTCTGTAACCATACCTGAACCAACAGTACGTCCACCCTCACGGATAGAGAATGTAGTACCTTGTTCTACGGCGATTGGGTGGATCAACTCAACGTCGATAGTCACGTTATCACCAGGCATTACCATTTCAGTACCTGCTGGAAGTTCGATTGAACCTGTAACGTCAGTAGTACGGAAGTAGAATTGTGGACGGTAGTTGTTGAAGAATGGAGTGTGACGTCCACCTTCTTCTTTAGTAAGGATGTAGACTTCACCTTTGAATTTAGTGTGTGGGTTGATTGAACCTGGTTTAGCGATAACTTGTCCACGTTCGATTTCGTCACGTTGAATACCACGAAGAAGGACACCTACGTTATCTCCGGCAAGACCTTCATCAAGTTGTTTACGGAACATTTCAACACCAGTAACAACTGCTTTTTGAGTTTCGTCTTTGATACCAACGATTTCGATTTCGTCGTTGACACGAACAGTACCACGGTCGATACGTCCTGAAGCAACAGTACCACGTCCAGTGATTGAGAATACGTCTTCGACTGGGAGAAGCAATGGTTTATCTGTATCACGTTCTGGTTCTGGGATGTACTCATCAACAGTATCCATCAATTCCATGATGATATCTTCGTATTTAGCATCACCTTCAAGTGCTTTAAGAGCTGAACCTTGGATAACTGGAAGATCGTCGCCTGGGAAGTCGTATTCTGACAAGAGGTCACGGATTTCCATTTCAACCAATTCAAGCAATTCTTCGTCGTCTACCAAGTCAATTTTGTTCATGAAGACGATAAGGTGTTTAACACCAACTTGACGTGAAAGAAGGATGTGTTCACGAGTTTGTGGCATTGGTCCGTCAGTTGAAGCTACTACAAGGATAGCTCCGTCCATTTGAGCGGCACCAGTGATCATGTTTTTAACGTAGTCCGCGTGTCCTGGAGCGTCGATGTGAGCATAGTGACGTTTTGCAGTTTCATACTCAACGTGTGCAGTGTTGATAGTGATACCGCGTTCGCGTTCTTCTGGAGCAGCATCGATAGACGCATAGTCTTTAGGTTGGTTAACTGCTGAAGGCAAGCGACGTGCCAAAACAGTTGTGATAGCTGCAGTCAAAGTAGTTTTACCGTGGTCAACGTGTCCGATAGTACCAATGTTAACGTGTGGTTTACTACGATCGTATTTTTCTTTTGCCATTTGAGTAAAAGCCTCCAATAAAATATATTTTATAGATAGACAGTAGGCAATACAGTCTAACTTTCCTTACTATTTTATCAAATTTCTGCTAAATTGCAAGTGTTTTACACATATTTTATGAATTAATCTGAATCTTACAAAGTGCTGTTCTTCTGCTTCTTTATACAATTCAAGCGGTATTATGCTCACAAAAAAATCAGGTTCCCCTGATTCTAAATGGATTCTGATTTTTCCAGTTCTTTAGCTTCCTTATGATTTTCATATAATTTCGCCAAGAACTTAGTGATTTCTTTGAGAATAGAGTAGGTTGGCACTGCTACAATCATTCCTATGACACCATAGATATTACTTGACAGTAAGAGGAGCACCAAGATTGTAATCGGGTGTACTTTCATAACCCCTCCAACGATACGTGGATAGAGAACATTTCCGTCAATCTGCTGAATAATAAGCATATAAGCAACCGCAATCAACATACGATGAGGATCTGTGAACACATTCGCAATCACCATTGGAATCAAGCCAATACTTGGACCAACATAAGGAATTAAATTTGCGATTCCAGAGAAAATAGCAAAAACTAGGGCGTACTTTAATCCGATAACGCTATAGCCAATATAGGCTAAACATCCAATAATAACCGCATCAATCGCAATTCCACTGATATAGCGCGCTATGGTTGTATTGAGATTGGTTAAAAGGCTAGAAAGATTCAATTTGTCATGTTTTAAGACAGTACGTTCCAACATCGGTAGCAACTTATGACCATCCAACAAGAAATAAATCAAGAATACAGGGGTCATAATGAGAATCAGAACTGTACTAAACAAGGCTGAAAGAACGCTTCCTAAACTGTTGCTGACGCTATTCAGGATATTCTGGAGGATATCCACATAGGAGAGATTCAGTTGTTGAATTGTTTGTTGAATATCTATATTTTGGAAGACTGGATTCATGGACAAATCGATGATCAAATCTTGTAGTCTACTATAGATGTTTTGACTAGAAATAATCAAGCTGGTCAACTGATTAATCAAAATCGGCAAGAGATAAACGACCCCTACAACGATAGCACCAATCAAGGCACAAAGAGTGACCAAGACACCAATTAGACGATTGATCTTACATCTCTTTTCTAAGAAAGTAACGACTGGATTTGTAATGTAGTAAAAAAATCCACCAAGCAAAAATGGAATCATGATGGTATTCACAACCGTTACGAAGGGAGTAATGATGGCTCCCATTTCTCTCCAAAGATAGAAAATCAATGTTAATAATAAAATTTCAGCTGTCCAAAAAAATAATTTGTTTCTACGGAACATAGGTATCCTCCTTCTCTCTATTTTACCATATTTCTGAAAAAGATAAGTTGGCTTTAGTAAAAAAGCGAGAATATTTTTTTTCTTTATGATAAAATAAAGCTAATATGAAAAAAATAATTTTATCTTTTATGACACTTTTAGTTTTTGGAACAGCTTCTACTGTTTCTGCTCAGGAGTTTAATGTTGCTGCTAAACATGCTATTGCTGTCGAGGCTACAACTGGAAAAATCCTCTATGAAAAAGATGCAAATCAGCCTGTAGAAATTGCTTCTATTACAAAACTGGTTACAGTTTATCTGGTCTATGAAGCTCTGGAACAAGGAACTATCAGCCTATCTACACCTGTTGATATTTCGGACTATCCTTACAAACTTACAACTAATTCTGAGGCGAGTAACGTCCCTATGGAAGCTCGAAATTATACTGTTGAACAACTATTAGAGGCTACAATGGTATCCAGCGCAAACAGTGCTGCGATTGCGCTAGCAGAAAAGATTGCTGGTTCTGAGAAAGACTTTGTAGACAAGATGAGGGCTAAACTTCTTGAATGGGGAATTCAAGATGCAACTATTGTAAACACTACTGGTTTAAATAATGAGACCCTTGGCGATAATATCTATCCTGGTTCTAAAAAAGACGATGAAAACAAGTTGAGTGCCTACGATGTTGCAATCGTCGCTCGTAACCTCATCCGAGATTATCCTCAAGTTTTGGAAATCACCAAAAAACCAACTTCTACCTTTGCAGGACTTGAAATCCACTCAACCAACTATATGTTAGAGGGAATGCCTGCCTATCGTGGTGGTATTGATGGACTAAAGACAGGTACTACTGATAAAGCTGGTGCTTCATTCGTTGGAACAACTGTTGAGAAAGGGATGCGTATTATTACGGTTGTTTTGAATGCAGATCAACAAGATACCAACCCTTATGCACGTTTTACTGCTACTTCTGCACTTTTAGATTATATTTCTGCAAACTTTGCCTTAAAAACTGTCGTTCAGAAAGGTGAAGCATACAACGATAGTAAAGTAACAGTTCTTGATGGTAAAGAAGATAATGTGACAGCTGTCGCTAAGTCAGACATTTCCATCGTCCAACGCATCGGTAGCGGTACTACACCAGCCCTCCAATTCACACCGAAATCAACATCAGAAATGGCTCCACTAGAAGAAGGAAAGGTTGTTGGTACTCTAACCTATGATGATCAGGATTTGGTCGGTCAGGGCTATCTCACTTCCGACAAACCATCTTTTGAAATGGTTTCTGAAAAGAAAGTTGAAAAAGCCTTCTTTTTGAAGGTTTGGTGGAATCAATTTATCCGTTTTATCAATGAAAAACTATAAAAAAATCGCGATTTTCTTCGCGATTTTTTCTTTATTTCATTTCTTTAAATGCTGCTTCTGCATCAGCATTGCTAATAGCACCAAATTGGATTTTTCCGATTTTTCCTTGACTGTCAATCAAGTATTCCGTTGGAATACTACGAATTTGGTAGGCTTGGAAGGTAGTTGCTTGCGTATCATATAGAACTGGAATATCCTTGTAGCCTTGTTCTTGGTACCATTTTGGAAAGTCTTGAACTGTTTTTTCACCTTGTAAACCAGGTGCAATGACACTCAAGATTTCAAAGTCTCGATCTTGTTTTGCAGCTAGTTCCATCAACTCAGGCATGCTTTTTTTACATGGTCCACACCAAGAAGCCCAGAATTTCAAATAGACCTTTTTCCCTTTATAGTCTGATAACTTCACTTCTTTGCCATCCATAGACTGCAAGGTAAAGTCTGGTGCATCCTTACCGACTGCGATTTGTTGTACAGCTGGTTGTTTTGGACTGCTTGTCTGTTTGGTTTCTTTTTCACCACAAGCAATCAACAAGAATAGAGACATGAGGCTCAATCCAGCAAAAATAACTTTTTTCATTTTTTTCTCCTTTTATCCAAGAATTCCTGACAAGGCATTTAACTGCCCTAGCATTAATAACAATCCCATCAAAATAATCAAAGCTCCCCCGATTTTCTTTAGTAGAATCATATGGGGTTTTAATTTACTAAAATAGGGCATAATCCAGCCCGAAGCCAAGGCCAAAACAATGAAAGGAAGGGCCATTCCCAATGTGTATACTAATGTTAACACGGCTCCTTGCCAAGCACCATTGCCACCGGAAGCTGCTAGGGCCAAGACTGAACTTAAGACTGGTCCGATACAAGGGGTCCAACCAAAACTAAAGGTTATCCCAAGTAAAAAGGCTGACAGATAGTGATTCGACTTTGATTGTTTAAAGGTTACTGTCTTTTGAACTTCCAGTTTATTGAAATGCAAGATTTCCATCTGGTGAAGCCCTAAAAGAATAATGACTATTCCCATAGCATAACGAAACCAGTCTGCATAGAGCATGTGCCCTAGGAATCCAGCTCCAAATCCTAAAATAAAGAAAATGAGGGAGATTCCTGCAATAAAGCACAAGGTTCGAATTAAACCAGACCATGCAACGTCTCTTCCAAAAAAGCGAAAGCTTTTCGAATTTCCCTGATCATCCAGTAAAATACCAGCATAAACAGGTAGCAAAGGAAAGATGCAGGGTGAAAAGAAGGACAGGATACCAGCTAAAAAAACGGATACTAGAAATATAATCGACTCCAACGAATTACCTACTTTCTCAAAATTCTAATCCTATTTTACTACAAAAGAAAAAATTTGTAAGAAGTCTGCTACGCTTATTTATTTTGACTAAAGTTGACACAAAAAAAGGAGCTAAGCTCCTTTATTTTAATACGTTCCTTCTTCACCTTGACTGGTCAAGATAACAGGGCCGTCTTTGGTAATCACGAACTGGTGTTCATATTGGCAAGACAGGCCGCCATCTATAGTCTTATGAGCCCAGCCAGTCTTCATATCTGTATCAATTTCCCAGTCACCAGTATTGATCATGGGTTCAATAGTTAGTACCATTCCTTCACGGAGACGGAGTCCACGCCCTGCAATACCGTAGTTAGGAACCATTGGCTCCTCGTGCATAGTTGGACCAACACCATGACCAACCAAATCACGAACGACACCGTAACCGCGACTTTCAGCGTATTCTTGAATGGCTGCACCGATATCACCGATACGATTGCCAACAACTGCTTGCTCAATCCCTTTATACATAGCTTCCTTGGTCACGTCCATCAGGTTTTTCACTTCTTCAGACGGTGTACCAACCGCATAAGCCCAACATGAGTCAGCTAAACCACCAGTATAACTTTGGGTGTATTTTTTCATTTGCTCAACATTGTTGAAGTTGAGTTTAGATACATTGAGGTCGGATTTGGCAATCGGACCACCCAATACCATGTCAACCTTGAGCAAATCGCCCTCTTTCAAGATGTAATGACGTGGAAAAGCGTGAGCTACTTCGTCGTTGAGAGAGCAACAAGTGGCATAGGGGTAATCCATGACTGCACCATCCACACCAATCTGTAAAGGAAGGAAATTCTCCTCTTTACAACGTCGTCGAACGTACTCTTCAACTTCCCACATATCCACGCCTGGCTTAATCAAATCACGTAAGCCGATATGGATACTTGCTAGGAAATCACCAGCCTTGTCCATGGCTTCGATTTCACGTGCTGATTTTAAAGTTATCATTTTTTCTCCTAGATTCTAATTAATTTTAACCGTAACATTTGCTTTTGAAACAATCTGATGACCATGATAAATATCATAATCAATAATAGCTGAGCGTCTCGTGTGGTGAATAATACGAGCCTGAATCCGCAAAGTATCATCTATCTGCACAGCCTGCAAGAAATAAATCAACATCTGCTCAATGATGAGATTACGTCCGCTATTGACAACGAGGTCTTGGGTCATATGGTTGAGGATTTCAGCCAAGACTCCATTAGCAAGGACACCATTTTTCTCCAACATGAAGGGCTCAACAGTAATAACGACTTCATCATGATGATAAGAGAGTTTTTGCCCGATTTGCTCTGAGAAGGTCGGCAAAGCAGAAACTTGGGAACGGCTCATCTTTTCCATGACATCTCGTCGTGTTACGACACCGAGCAAGGTTTGGTTACTTCTGACAACGGGAACCATCTCAAAATCTTCTGCAATCATTCGTTGACTGACATTGGCAATATTAGTCGCTAAGCCTGTTACGAAGATGCTCCGCGTCATCACCTTGTCAATCGTTGTGCTGGGTGACTTATCTCCCGCATCACGCATGGTAACAACCCCAACAACCACTTGGTGTTGGTTAATAACTGGGAAACGGCTACTTCTGTTCTTACGGACCAAGTCTAGATAGTCTTTGACTGTATCCGTCTCTCTCAAAAAGCCATACTCATGACTCGGACGATAGAGCTTTTCGACTGTTAAAATGTCTGTTTTGATTTGAACATTTGAGAGAGCTTTGTTAATCATGGTTGCGACTGTAAAAGTATCATGCTTACTTCTCAGAACTGGGATACCTTTTTTATTGGCTAGAGTCAATACATCATCTTGGACATGGAAACCTCCAGTCACAAGGACTGCATTTTCATTTTCCAGCGCTAAAAGTTGAATGCGAGTGCGGTCTCCTACGATCAACAGACCACCATCATGGAGATAAGACAGGATATTTTGCTCTGTCATAGCTCCAATGGAGAATTTGCTAAACTCTCTCTCCAACCCTTCCTGACCAGCTAAAACTTCAGATGAGGTGACTTCAGCAATTTCAGCATAGGTTAGCCTCTCAATAGCCACTTTCTGGGACTTGACCCGTATAGTTCCACTACGTGGCCGAGTTTCAACAATTCCACGATTTTCAGCTTCTTTGATAGCTCGGTAGGCTGTTCCGTCACTAACACCTAGGTGATTGGAAATACTGCGAACGCTAACTCTCTTCCCAATTGGCAACTCTTCCAGATAGGACAAAATTTCCTGGTGTTTACTCATTGAATTCTCCTTTTATGTATCGAAATTCAAGATAGTCCCTCATTTTTCGTGTATAGCGATCGCTTCCCTTAAACTGTCGGACGAGGCTAAAGCCTGATTTTAAGGCTACTTTTTGACTAGCTTGATTCTCCAGATGAGTGATGATGGATAATTGTTTTAAACCAAATTCTTCAAAGGAAAGCTGACAAAGCTTTGTAACCACTTCTGTCATAAAACCTTGTGACCAAGAATCCTTTTTTAAGAAGTAACCAATTTCTGCTTCTTTTTTGATTTCATCGATTTTTTCAAATTTAATGGAGCCAATCATTTCCTGATCTCCTTGAAGACAAATTGCCCAAACACCTAGAGGAGCCTTCATAAAATAGTTAGCAAGTGCGTACTGACTTTCTTCCAAACTTGCTTGACTGGGAAAAATAAACTGCAAATTCTCAGGGTTTGAAGCAATCTCGAAAAACGCTTGACTGTCACTAAAAAAGAAAGGACGCAAATACAAGCGCTCCGTTTCAAAAAAAGAAAACATTGCTAATTTGGTCCAAATATTCATAATCACCTCAACGGCTTAGTCTTCAACGAGTGTAATATCCGCTCCAAGACTACGCAATTTTTCAATAATATCTGAGTAGCCACGAAGGATAAACTCAATATTCGTAATTTCAGTCTGGCCCTGAGCCATCAAACCAGCGATGACAAGTGCAGCACCAGCTCGCAAGTCTGTAGCTTTTACACTTGCCCCGTGTAACTTACGACCACCGTTGTAAATAATGTGATCGTTTGTAGTCGTAATATCCGCATCCATTTTTGCTAACTCAAAGACATGATTAACACGTTTCTCATAAATCGTATCAATAATAGTTCCACGACCTTGGGCAGTTAGTAAAAGTGGCGTGATAGGCTGTTGCAAATCGGTTGCGAACCCTGGATAGGGAGCTGTTTTGATATTGATGGCCTTCAAATCAGACTGTTCTTCAACGAAGATACTGTCTTCTGAGACCGTCATACGAACGCCCATTTCCTCTAGTTTGGCGATAAAGCCTTCTAAATGTTCATAGAGAACGTTGTTAATGCGAATTCCTTTTCCTACCGCCGCAGCAAGTGAAATATAGGTTCCAGCTTCGATACGGTCTGGAATAACCTGATGACGCGTTCCATGAAGTTTCTCGACACCATCAATAATGATAATATCAGTTCCTGCACCACGAATATGGGCCCCCATGTTGTTCAAAAGGGTAGCAACATCGATAATTTCCGGTTCACGAGCCGCATTTTCAATGACAGTACGCCCCTTAGCTTTAACCGCAGCAATCATCGTGTTAATCGTTGCTCCAACGCTGACGGTATCCATGTAAATACTTGCGCCATGAAGCCCCTTACCTTGGGCAGATAAATTCATATTATCTCCCTCATAGCTGACCTTAGCACCCATGGCTTCAAAGGCTTTTAAGTGAAGGTCAATCGGACGAGGTCCCAGATCACATCCACCAGGAAGTCCAACTGTAGCTTCACCAAAGCGACCTAAAAGACTTCCGTAGAAATAATAAGAAGCACGCAAGCTATTAATCTTGCCATAAGGCATAGGAATGTTTTGAACACCTCTTGGATCAATCTCCAAGACATCATCATAACGCTTAACAGTCGCCCCCATAATCTCCATAATTTCGACAAGACTAGCAACGTCTGAAATATCTGGAACACAATCTAAAGTGACAATATCATCTGATAAGATAATAGCTGGAATAAGCGCTACAACACTATTTTTAGCACCACTAATGGTGATCTCACCTTGCAATGGACGTCCACCATTGATGACAATTTTTCTCATGTTTTACTCTTTCAAAATTTACTAAAAAGGTCTTTTCGTTCTATTATACCATAATTTTCAGTTTTTTCCCATTCCTATTTACTAAATACCATCTCATTTTGATAAAAAAAGACCTATCACTCAAGCTTTTCAGCCTGAAATGATAGGTTTTTGTGTTAGATTAGCGTACAGTGCGGATGCGCATTGTGTTTGTACGAACAGCTTCGCCAAGTGGTACACCTGCAACGATAACAATATCATCACCAGATTCTACCAAACCTTGCTCAACTGCAATTCTTTCAGCGAGATCAAACATATCATCAGTGTTTGATGGGCGATCAGTGGTTACTGGAATAACTCCCCAGTTAAGCATCAAACCACGCTCAGTCAATTCATCGAAAGTGATTGCCAAGATATCAGCATCTGGACGGTATTTAGAAATCAAACGAGCAGTGTGACCTGTCTTAGTAAGAGTAACCACCAACTTGATATTCATAGAATTTGTCGCATCCTTAACAGCTGAAGCCATAACCTCAGTC
Organism: Streptococcus sp. HMSC077F03; assembly: GCF_001812375.1. Taxonomy (GTDB): domain Bacteria; phylum Bacillota; class Bacilli; order Lactobacillales; family Streptococcaceae; genus Streptococcus; species Streptococcus oralis_S. The sequence goes on along the minus strand of NZ_KV808793.1, from coordinate 74,856 downwards.
TTAGAATTACGTGACAAGTTAACAGATGACAAGCGACCGTATTCTTTTAAAAGAGTTTGAGCATTCTTGTCAATTGTTGCCATTGTACGAACAGACTCAAGTGGATATTTACCATTTGCAGACTCACCTGAAAGCATTGTAGCGTCGGTTCCGTCGATAACAGCGTTAAACACATCTGATACTTCTGAACGCGTTGCACGTGGTTTTTCAGTCATAGTTTCAAGCATGTTTGTTGCTGTGATAGCGACTTTACCAGCTGCATTTACTTTTGTAATAATCATTTTTTGGTAAACTGGAACCATTTCGAATGGTACTTCAATACCCATGTCACCACGGGCGATCATGATACCGTCAGCAGCTTCAATGATTTCATCCAAGTTGTCAATACCTTGTTGGTTTTCGATTTTCGCAAACAATTGAACGTGACCATTACCAGTTTCTTCACAGATTGCACGAACTTCGTTAACGTCTTTCGCAGTACGTACAAATGAAATCGCGATGAAGTTGATACCTTGTTCCAAACCGAAACGGATATCATCGTTATCACGTTCAGCAAGAGCTGGGAAAGGAATTTTAGTGTTAGGGATGTTTACACCTTTTTGTTTAGCGATAATTCCGTCGTTTTCAACTTCAACTTCAAACTCACGAGTTGCATCGTCTTTTGCAACAACGCGAAGACCCAATTTACCATCGTCAACCAATACTTGACGACCAACTTCAACATCATCGTAGATATCAAGAGCACCAGCAACGTTCAAAGCAATCACTTCACGAGTTGATTTGATTCCTTGTTTAGTTGCAACACGGATTTTTTCACCAGTTTTGTAAGAGTACTCTTTTGCGTCACCTTCAAACAATTCTGTACGGATTTCAGGTCCTTTAGTATCAAGAAGGAAACCAACTTTTTTACCTGCAAGTTTTTCGGCAAGTTTAACAGTTGCCATACGCTCACCTTGTTCTTGGTGGTCACCGTGTGAGAAGTTGAAACGGAAAGTGTTTGCTCCTGCTTCAATCAGTTTAGCAATGTTTTTAGCTGAAGCTTCAACATCAAGTTTTTCACCCCAGTATCCGTCTTCACCGAATTTTTTACCACCACGGATTTCAACCGCAGGACCTAAAGTTGCAACGATTTTTACACGTTTGTTCATGATTTTTGTGACTCCTTTATATAATTCGACCTTTTATGGTCATGTTACCAAATTAATGAAAGTTGATTAGGACAAGCTCTTGTTCAAAGCAGAAAGTTCAAGATCAGCTTTATGAGGGTTGTTAACAATAATCTTACCTTCTGCAGTTAAGCTAAACAAAGCTCCTTCTTCTGCTGTACCAAGAATTGGATTTTCAACCATTTTTTCGTTACGGATACCAACAGCGACACCACCGATTCCTTGTTTAAGGAGTTTAACAGCGTGTGCCCCCATGCGTGATGCCAATACACGGTCACGCGCAGTTGGTGATCCACCACGTTGGATGTGACCAAGTTCTGTTACACGAAGGTCACTAGTGTCTCCTGCTTCTTTTAGTTTTTGACCAAATTCAGCTGCTGACATAACACCTTCTGCCAAAACGATAATGTTGTGTTTTTTACCGTGCTCATAACCAGCTTTGATACTAGCTACGATATCTTCCATCTTGAAGCCTTCTTCAGGGATGATAATTTCATCAGCACCAGTTGCGATACCAGCCCAAAGAGCGATATCACCAGCGTTACGTCCCATTACTTCAACAACGAAAGTACGACGGTGACTTGATGATGTATCACGAATCTTATCAATCGCATCCATTGCAGTCGTAACTGCAGTATCAAATCCGATTGTAAAGTCAGTACCTACGATATCGTTATCGATTGTACCTGGAAGTCCAATAGCAGGGAATCCATGCTCAGTCAAGCGCATAGCTCCATGATAAGAACCATCACCACCGATAACTACGACTCCTTCGATACCGTGTTTTTTCAATTGCTCAATCCCTTTAAGTTGGCCTTCAAGTTGTGCAAACTCAGGATAACGAGCAGAATGAAGGAAAGTACCACCACGAGAAATGATGTCTCCTACTGAAGCAGCATCAAGCGGATAAATTTCACCGGCAACCATACCTGCGTATCCATCATAGATACCAAAAACTTCCATTCCTTCTGAGATTGCTTGGCGAACTACTGCACGGATGGCAGCATTCATACCAGGGGCGTCTCCACCACTGGTCAAAACAGCAATACGTTTCATTTGGTTTATGCTCCTTTTTCTTTTAACATTCCTACTGATTATACCACATTTAAATCGAAAATTCTTCTATTTTCCGTATTTTTAGCGATAAATCGTTTTCATAGCAATTCCCTCTAATTTTTCCTCTAGAGCAGAATCTTTTCTTACAAAATGTTGTGTAGAAACAACCGTTTTTCCTTCCTCTTCATACCTGATAATGACAGGGATTGGGCCTTTGTATTGTTCTAGGATATTTGAAATCTCTTTATCATTTTCATGATTTTTAACTTGAATCCAGAATCGTTCCGCCACTGCTTCTTTCAAATCTTGTGCAATCATTTGCAGACGACCATCTCGAGATTGAACTTTGCCATTGATGTAGTAAAATTTCCCTTCGGATAAATTGGAAGCAAATTTTCTATATTGGTCTGAAAATACAGTTACATCCATCCGAGACTTACTATCATGAACCTGTAGAAAAGCCATACTCTCGCCTTTCTTGGTTCGAATCACTTTAATCTTTTGCACTTCAACTAGGAGAGTGGCTTGAGCTCCCTCGGTTAGATTAGTGATTGGAGTGGTCGGATATAGGGCTTGTTTGGCAAGAGTTTGGAGAGGATGGGGACTGATACCTACCCCAATCAGTTCCTGCTCTTTGTAAAATTTCTCTGCCTCAGTAAAATCATCAGCTTCAGTCCAACTATAATTTGTATCCGCAAAGAGTCCACCTAACTCCTCAACAAAGACAAATAAGTTTGGTAGGTTCACTAAGATTTTCTGGCGATTCTTGTCAAATTCATCAAAAAGTCCTAGTTCAACCAAAGGCGTCAAAAGCGACAATTTCTTGTAATTCTTGGGAAGACGTGTGACAAAATCTTCAATGCTTGAGAAAGGACGATTTTCAATAATCCAGTAAGACAAATCTCTTGGCATTCCCTTAATGGCTTTTAGACCAAGATAGATTTTCTTCTTAGCAATTTTATCATGATAGGGAATGCTGTTGATTGCTAAGGGAGCTACTTCAAAGCCCATCTGCAATGCATCTACAATGTAATCACTGCTAGAATAGTTCAACATAACTTGAAAGAAAATAGCAGGATAGTGTGTCTTGAAATAAGCTAGTTGGAATGCCAGTGCTGAGTAGGCATAAGCGTGGGATCGGTTAAATCCATAGCCTGCAAACTTTTCCATCACTGCAAAAACTTGGTTGGCCTTTTCTTCTGTATGCCCCAATTTCATAGCTCCTGTGATAAAATCTTCCTTCATCAGATGCATCTCTTTGGCATTTTTCTTACCCATGGCACGTCTGAGAATGTCGGCTTTACCAAGACTGAATCCTCCAAAGCGTTGAGCTACCTGCATAACCTGCTCTTGATAGAGCATAATACCGTAGGTTGATGAAAGGATGTCTTCTAAGGCAGGGTCTAACACCGTCACCTTTTCTTTACCATGCTTACGAGCGACAAAATTATCAATATAATCACTTGCCCCCGGTCTATTGAGGGATGTCGTTGCTACTACCTCTTCAAAGACTTGCGGCTGAACTCGTTTCAAGAGCCGAATGGCGCCAGGTTGTTCAAATTGGAAAATCCCCTTGGTATTTCCAGCAGCAAAGAGGGCCAGAGTTTCTTTGTCTTCCAGGTCAATCTCTTCGATTTTTAGATGAACGCCCTCTGATTCCGCAAGTAATTCTTTCATTTTTTGTACGAAAGTCAGGTTACGTAAGCCGAGGAAATCCATTTTTAGAAGTCCATTGGCTTCAACACCATGAGCATCATACTGGGTGATGAGCATATCCTCACCATATTTTAGAGGAATATAGTCCGTCAAGTCTTGGTCACTCATAACGACTCCTGCCGCATGGATAGAGGTCTGACGAGGATACCCTTCAATCTTTCGAGCAATCTCAAAAGCTTTTTGGTATTCGATCTTACTATTGATGACCTGTCTAAATTGCAAATTCTTTTCATAGGCCGTCGTTAGCGTATCTCGGAAACTGATTTTTTTCGTAATATTTGTTAATTCGTACTCAGGGACACCATAACGTTTGAAAACATCACGAATTGCCTGTTTTGCTCCAAAGGTCGAATAAGTGACAATCTGTGCCACATGTTGACTACCATAGCGATCACGAACATAGCGAATGAACTCCGGCCTATAAAGGTCAGGGATGTCGATATCGATATCGGGCATGGTATAGCGCTCACGATTTAAAAAGCGCTCGAAAATCAAGTTCTTCTCAACCGGGTCAATTCCTGTAATATCCAGTGAGTAAGCCACCAGACTACCAACCGCAGAACCACGCCCCATTCCCATATAATATCCTTGGGAACGTCCAAAACGGAGCAAATCCCAAACTACAAGGAAATAATCGTCAAAGCCCATATCATGAATCACAGCTAATTCCTCATTCAGTCGCTCATGATAGATAGCTGAGGTTAGCCCCTTGTCACTCAAGCCTTGCTCAGCTCTCTCTCTAAGTTCTTCGACCGCTGGTCTTTCAGGATTAAAGCGAGGGAGTTTTAAACTTGGGTCGATTTGATAGCTTACATTCTCTATCAGACCTTGGAGATTGGCAAGCGCCTGAGGGAAGCGATTTTTAAACCGTGCTTCCAAGTCTGAGGCAGGTAAAAAAATCCCTTGTTGTGAATGCAGATCCACTTCTCTCAGACTGACATTGTCCTTGACTGCTGATAAGATTTGTAAAACTTGAATATCTTCTTTTTCAAAAGAGTTGACCTGATAGAGTGGAAGAATTGGTCTAGTAAAGACTTCTTGAGGAGTATCTAGACTGACACCGATAAAATAATCGTGCCCCAAATCTAACTGTTCGATTCCCTCAAAATAGGGAACAATAATAGCAACATCTTCGAGGTGGGAGGTGAAGTCAGACCAATTTTTCCGTCCAGTCATTTTTAAAGTGGATAACTTCATCAACTCTTGATAACCTTTAGTGGATAGGGCTAGAAAACGTAGAGAGAGATTCTCCTCATCTTTGACCAAGGTCATTTCTAAACCAATTAAAGGTTGAATGCTATGCTTACGAGTTGCTTCTAGAAAATGATAGGCTCCATAGAGATTATCCACATCCATGATAGCAAGGTGAGAATAGCCGTATTCTTTAGCCATTTGTAAATATTTTTCAATCGAAACCACACTTTCCATAAAACTATAAACAGTCTTGGTGTCGAGCTGTGCAATCATTTCTTCTCCTCCTTGCTTTCGTTTTACTACTATTATACCATTTTAAGCTGGATATTGAAGCAACTCTGCACTTTCTTTTCAATATCCTCAGTTACAAACTTTTTCTCTTCTTAGTGTTAAATTCTTCACTTTTCAAAGGAAGAAAATAAAAATTAATATTATATAATAGTTTTAAATGTAAATTTAGATATATTTATACCAAACGAAGAATAATAAAGATAGGAGTTATATGCAGTTTTACATATAAAAATCTCTAGAAAAAGGCTTACTTCTATAGTATTTATTCAGTATTTTATAATAACTTACCAAATAGATATGCTGGTTTAAGAAATTTATTTCATTTAAGTTTATTTATTCCATTTTTCCCTCTTTTTTGATATAATAAATTTAGTTGTTTTCAAAGGAGAGAAACATGCGTTTTAATCAATTCAGCTATCAACCAACCACTAGTTCTCAACGATTTGAGGAATTAGAAGGTCTTGGTCTAAAGCTGTCACCCCAACTGTCCTTAAAAAGACAGTTTGAAGATTTCATTCGTTGGAGTTTTTTCACTTATTCTAACACGGATTATGCCTTGTCGACTTTGGCTGCGGATAAAGAAACAGATTTAGTAACTTTTTTCCAGTCAGACCGTGAGTTAACTGCGGAGATTTTCTACACAGTAGTTTTTCAACTTTTAGGATTTAGCTATCTTGTTGACTTTGAGGATGCCGAACAGTTTCGTAAAGAAACTGGTTTTCCTATTGTTTATGGAGATCTCATTGAAAATCTTTATCAGTTACTCAATACGCGAACGAAAAAAGGAAATACGCTCATCGATCAGCTTGTTAGTGATGGACTCATTTCAGAAGATAATCACTACCACTACTTTAACGGTAAGAGCTTGGCAACCTTCTCTACTCATGATGTCATTCGTGAAGTCGTGTATGTCGAGAGTCGTGTGGATACTGATAACGACGGTCTCCCTGACTTAGTCAAGGTCAGCATTATTCGCCCGCGTTATGATGGACAGATTCCTTCAGTCATGACTGCCAGCCCTTACCACCAAGGGACCAACGATAAAGCCAGTGACAAGGCTCTCTACAAAATGGAAGGGGTGCTTGAGGTCAAACCGCCCCACACCATTGAACTTGAGGAGCCCAAGCTGAATTTAGTCGAATCTCATGGTCAAGCAGAAGTCGTCTCAGAAGCTGAAGAAAAGCTATCTCATATCAATAGCTCATATACACTCAATGACTACTTCCTCCCACGTGGATTTGCCAATCTCTATGTATCAGGTGTTGGAACCAAAGATTCTCAAGGTCTCATGACCAATGGTGACTACCAGCAGATTGAAGCTTATAAAAATGTCATTGATTGGCTCAATGGTCGTTGTCGTGCTTTCACGGACCACACGCGCAAGCGCCAAATCAAGGCTGACTGGTCAAACGGCAAAGTCGCAACAACAGGTATTTCCTATCTAGGTACCATGTCTAATGGTCTCGCCACCACTGGTGTTGATGGTTTGGAAGTGATCATCGCAGAAGCAGGTATTTCCTCTTGGTACAACTACTATCGTGAAAATGGTCTGGTAACCAGCCCAGGTGGTTATCCAGGTGAGGATTTTGACTCACTTGCTGAATTGACCTACTCCCGCAATCTCTTAGGCGGTGACTATATTCGTGGCAATGAAGCTCATCAAACGGACTTAGAAAAGGTTAAAGAGAAACTCGATCGCAAGACTGGTGACTACAATCAGTTTTGGCATGACCGCAACTATCTGCTCAATGCTCACAAGGTTCAAGCTGAGGTCGTCTTTACGCATGGTTCCCAGGATTGGAACGTCAAACCTCTTCATGTTTACCAGATGTTTCATGCTCTTCCTAGCCACATCAATAAGCACCTCTTTTTCCATCATGGTGCCCATGTCTATATGAACAACTGGCAGTCGATCGACTTCCGCGAGTCCATGAATGCCTTGTTAAGTAAGAAATTGTTAGGACTTGACTCAGGCTATCAACTTCCGACTGTCATCTGGCAGGACAATATCGCACCGCAAAAATGGCAAGGTCTTGATAACTTTGGCAAACAGGATGAACTGCATACCTTCTCTCTTGGTAATGATGAAAAAGTGATTCAAAACCAGTATGATCAAAAAGATTTTGATCGTTATGGTAAGACTTACCAGACCTTCAACACTGAACTTTACCAAGGAAAAGCCAATCAAATCACCATTGACCTTCCAGTAAGTCAAGACATTCACTTAAATGGGCGAGTGGAGCTGAAACTTCGTGTCAAATCGAGTACGAACAAGGGCTTATTATCAGCCCAACTGTTAGAACTTGGACAAAAGAAATATCTGCAGCCTTATCCAGCTGTTTTAAATGCTAGAACCATTGATAATGGTCGTTACCACATGTTAGAAAATCTCTGTGAACTGCCATTCAACCCAAGTGCCCAACGTGTCATCACCAAAGGCTACCTTAATCTTCAAAATCGAACCAATCTCTTGATGATTGAAGAAATCCAACCAAATGAATGGATGGACTTCCAGCTAGAGCTTCAACCAACTATCTACAAACTTAAAGAAGGAGATACTCTCCGTTTGGTTCTCTACACCACAGACTTTGAGATTACAATTCGAGATAATACAGACTATCAGTTGACTGTTGATTTAGCACAGTCTAGTCTTATCCTACCTTGTCAAAAGGTATAATCTACCAGACTTTCAATATGGAAGTATTCAAAGGAAAAGTCAATGAATTTGACCATTGAACTTCCTATAACCAAAGTTTTCCACTTGAACAGTCGAATCAAACATAAACTTTGTATCAAATTCAGTTCATCTAAAAGCATTTTAGAAGCCCCTAGATAGAACTTGGACAAAAGATACTTCCTCTAACCAACATGTGTAACCATTTATCATACACGCTACTACACCACATGTTGGAAATCTCTGTGAATTACATTTAGAGTAAATTCACAAAACGCCGTGACAAAAAGCTACCCAAATTGAATGATTCACTGTCATTAAAGAACATCAATGTAGATAAACGGATCGCTACCCAGTTTATCTGCACGCAACTAGTGACAAGTTAAAAGAAGGAGAATCTCTCCATCTAGTTCTTTATCCTACTGACTTTAAAATCATCATACGTGACAATACCGCCTACCACCCCGACTGACATTTTCGTTCAGTCCACGCTACTGTACCTTGTAAAAGGAGTACTTACTTTATGAACAAATCAGAACACAGACACCAACTTATCCGCGCCCTCGTTTCAAAAAACAAAATCCATACTCAAGCTGAATTACAAGCTTTGTTAGCGGAAAATGATATCCAAGTTACTCAGGCTACCTTATCACGCGATATCAAAACCATGAACCTTTCAAAAGTGCGCGAAGAGGATAATTCTTATTATGTGCTAAATACAGGCTCTATCTCCAAGTGGGAAAAACGTCTTGAAAACTATATGGAAGACGCTCTTGTTATGCTGCGTCCTGTGCAACACCAGGTTATTTTGAAAACTTTACCCGGTTTAGCCCAATCGTTTGGATCTGTAATTGATTCCTTGGCTTTTCCAGATGTCGTTGCAACCCTTTGTGGAGATGACGTCTGCATGATTATCTGTGAAGATGCTACAAAAGCGCAAGCGTGTTTTGAGAGTCTTAAAAAATATGCGCCACCATTTTTCTTTAGTGAATAAAACAAATCCCGTGATCAAAAGATCACGGGAATATTTTATTTCTTTGACTGTGTATCTTCTTTCTTTGTACGTGCCAATCGAAGAGCACGTTTTGGATTGAGACGATTAAACAATTCTTCTAGTTTCTTTTCATTCCATACATCTGCTGCAGAAACAAAATTTCCATCTGCATCTCGGAATGATATCGGTTTATCTCCCATATCAATCTCCTAGTCTACAAATTCAAATTCAAATTTACCAATCCGGACCAAATCGCCATCTTTGGCGCCACGTGCACGAAGGGCTTCGTCAACCCCCATACCACGAAGCTGACGAGCAAACTTCATGACCGATTCGTCACGGTCAAAGTTGGTCATGTTAAAGAGTTTCATGAGTTTTTCACCAGAAAGTACCCATGTCGCATCATCATCACGACTAATCTCAAAGGCTTTTTCTTCCTCGTCAAAGCCATAGTAAGCCTCTTCTTCCATATCGGATTCATCATAAATCGGGAATTCTGGAGTCTTGTCTAACAATTCAGCTGTCGCGTCTAAAAGAGTCGCCAAGCCTTGCTTGGTCAATCCAGAAATTGGGAAGATGGCTGGAAGTTCCTCAAACTCGTCGTAGTTTGCAGCCAACTTTTCCTTGAAAGTTTTCAGATTTTCCTGACTTTCAGGCATATCCATCTTGTTGGCCACGATAATCTGTGGACGTTCCATGAGACGAAGATTATAGGATTCCAATTCCTTATTGATAGCAAGGTAGTCCTCATAAGGATCACGTCCTTCACTAGCTGACATATCGATGACATGGAGGATAACTCGAGTGCGTTCGATATGACGAAGAAACTGGGTTCCAAGACCAACACCTTGACTAGCCCCTTCAATCAAACCTGGAAGGTCTGCTACTGCAAAAGATTCACCTGACTGTGTACGAACCATACCCAAATTAGGGACAATCGTAGTAAAGTGGTAAGCACCGATTTTAGGTTTAGCTGAAGTGATGACACTAAGCAAAGTTGACTTTCCGACAGATGGGAAACCGACCAAGCCGACATCCGCTAGAATCTTCAATTCCAGTTGCAACTCACGTTCTTGACCTGGCTCTCCATTCTCAGAGATTTCAGGTGCAGGATTTTTGGGAGTGGCAAAACGGATATTTCCACGACCACCTCGACCGCCATGAGCCACGATAAATTCCTGACCATGTTCAATCAAGTCTGTAATGACTTTGCCAGTTTCTGCATCACGTACAGTAGTCCCCTGTGGCACGCGAACACGTAGATCTTCTGCACCACGTCCGTGCATTCCTTTGGTCATTCCTTTTTCACCGGAATCAGCCTTGAAATGACGGTTATAGCGGAAATCCATCAAGGTACGTAAGCCTTCGTCTACCACGAAAACAACGTTACCTCCACGTCCACCATCACCACCCCAAGGACCGCCATTAGGGACATATTTTTCACGGCGAAAGGCAACCATGCCATCGCCACCATTACCAGCCTTGACCTTAATCTTGGCTGTATCTAAAAACATACTCATATTTTCTTCTCACTTTAAAAAGGCTGGGGAGAACCCAGTCATTAGTTATTGTTTCTATCCCCGTAGCTTGCTTAGAATCTACTAAAAGCTCCAAGCGCAGTTGCAAAGATACCAGCAAGGGTTACAAACAACATGATGAGCACGACAACAAGTGTCACCTTTTCAAACAATGTTTTTTTACGTTTTCCGTTATCTCCAAAAGCCATAACTTCTCCTTTTTCTATATAATTCTAATTTAATATTCTGTTGAAACTGGTGCAATCAACCATAAAATGATATAAGCAAGGACTCCTGTCCCATAACAAAATGCAAGAACAGCCCAAATGACACGAACAATTGTTGGATCAATATCAAAATAATGAGCAACTCCTGCGCATACTCCACCAATTTTTTGATCTTTTCCGCTTCTCATTAATTTTTTCATTTTTTCTTCCTCTTATTCTATTATTTGAATTCGTCTCTCCAATAATCTCTGATGCTAGACAATTGTTTTCGAGACGCTCTTAAAATACGCTTGGATTCTTTTACTGGGCTTGTAACAGCCTGTTGAGGTAGATAGAGAATCGTTTTTAAAAAGCGCTGAGTGACAGGCTGTCCATCATGTAGCTCATGTTCAAAGTTATTTGAGATAATGGCATCAAGGTAAAACTCATGAACTCGTTTCCCAAAATTTTCAGCCGAAATCTCGTACAACTTATCCGCCAAATTTTGTTCAGACATATCAGGAGTAGCAATCAATGCTTCAAGGATAGCTCCTGCAAGCTCTCGTTCTCCATAGTAGAGGGTCCCAAACATTTTATCATTGATCAGATTTTCAAGATAGGGGTTGCCATGAGCAATAACAGGCGTTCCACTGGCTAGACTTTCTAGATAGGTTAAACCCTGAGTTTCACTCGTAGATGCTGAAATAAAGAAATCAGCTGCTTTATAGTACAAGGCTGTCTCACTGGGAGCAATCATACCTGTAAAAATCACATGTTTTTGTATGTTTAATTTCCCTGCTTGTTCTTTCAGACTGTCCAGATAAGGTCCGTCTCCAGCAACAACCAACTTCACCTTTTCTTCTTCTTTCAAAACCTGTGCAAAGGCGACTAAGACTGCTTGGATATTCTTCTCAAAGGAGATACGAGAAAGGCTCAGCAGCATTTTCTCGCCTTCCTGAATACCTAACTTCGAACGAAGCTCTAGTAAGTTTTCCTCTTTGATCTCAGGTCGTTCAAACTTAGCCAGCTCAATTCCAGTTGGGATGACACGCTTTTCAACCTTGACTTTGTATTTAGATAAAAGGTCACGAACAATCTCACTAGGGCAAATCACGCCATCTACATCATGAAGGAAGCCACGCACCAAATATTTTACCATACTCGGACGAATTAGCATGCCCTTAGCAATGTAATGCACATAGTCTTCATACTGGGTATGGTAGGTATGAATAACTGGAATTTTCAATTCTCTCGCAATCCAAATTCCTAACAAACCAAGAGAAAATTCTGTCTGGGTATGAATAATATCGAGTTGATACTGCTTGGCAATTTCAAGCGCCTTTGTAAAACCTCGGTAGGCAAATCGTCGATCCTTAAACGCAAAGAAAGGGACACTCGGAATGCGAATAATTTGCCAATCCTCGTAGCGGTTCACATCTTTATCTGTTGTTGTAAAGATAAAAACTGCATGCCCCTGCTTTTCAAGCTCAGTTTTCAAAGTCCGAATACTAGTCGCGACCCCGGAAACCTGAGGGAAATAGGTATCTGTAAATAAACCAATTCGCATAAATTACCTCACTTTTTGCCCAAAGCAGCCTGTTCTCGATAAAATTTTAACCAGATTTCCAACAAATGCTCCTCAGAGTACTCTTTGGAGATCTCGCAAGCTTTTTCTTTCAAGTCTTTTAAGGCTTCAGAATCATTCTTGTATTCTAGGATTGCTTCTCTCATCTCGGAAACATCACTTGTAGCACGATAATTCCCATCAAGAATAACCTTATATAGATCCAAATCTCTTAACATAATCGGAGCCTCGCAACTAGCGGCCTCTAAGATGGTCATAGGGAATAATTCATTATAACTTGGTAGCAAGAACAGATCCGCCATAGCATAAAGTTCCCGCATCCGTTCGGGTGACACAATTCCAGGAAAAATAAGATTTTCAGGTGGATTGTCCATTATCTTCTTGTAGCGTTCATAACCATCTGTCATCCCACCAAATGAAAAACCACCTGCCCAGATAAAGGTAATTTCTGGCAATTCCTCAGCAAGACGGATAAAGTCATCAATCCCTTTACGTTTCTGAACCTGACCCGCACCGATTACGACAAACTGATCTTCCGCGAGATCCATTTCCTTCCGGAGTTGTGCAACTTGCTCAGCTGGTAATGCATGCCATTTATCTTTGTTTACAAAATTTGGAATATAAGTTACTTTTTCACGCGGAATACCAGCAGCCACTAAATCCTCGATAAACATGGGATTGACCACCACCAAGTGTTCCATTCGGTTGTAAAAGGAAAAAACATAGCGTTTGACAATTCCTTTTAGGAAAAATGGAATCTTTAAACTCCCCTCAAGCGTATCAGGCAAAAAATGCACATAGCCAATTTTTCTCCCAGAGCGTTTCTTTTGGAAAGTAGATAAATAATAAGGGAAATCAATGGTGTGAAAATGAGTTACATCTGCCTCTACAGGAAGATTCTCTGTAACAATCAACTGGTCTTTAGCATCGCGGTGAAGGAGACTAACCAATTCTCGATATGCTCCTGACACTCCTTGACCAGCTACTTTTTCACTTGAGCTTAGCATATTAATACGCAATTTTTCGTTTTCCATACCTTTCATTATACCATTTTATTTCCAGAAAATCAGCAAAAGAAAGAAGAGACGATTGGAAAAAGGATAAAATTATCCTATTTTCCAATCGTCTCTCTCATTTTTTTAGTCTTTATTTAATTCCTAGGGCGATACGCGCGTATCGGCTCATTTTTTCAACTGTCCAAGCTGGATACCAGACCAATTTAACTTCGGTATTGGTTACCTCAGGCACATCTGTCATCGCATCATGTATCTGGTCTGTCAAAAGGTCAGCCAGTGGGCAGCCCATAGTTGTCAAGGTCATATCAATTTCAGTATGACCTGTTTCACCATCAAAACGAATTTCATAAATCAAACCTAGGTTGACAATATCAATCCCCAACTCAGGGTCGATGACTTCTTCCAAAGCATTTAAAATGCGTGTTTTGATCGTTTCAATTTGCTCTTCTGTATAAGCCATGTTATTCCTCACTCTCAGTCTTCAATAAAATCACGAAGGGGTTTGCTGCGACTTGGTTGGCGCAATTTTCTCAAAGCCTTGGCCTCAATCTGACGGATACGCTCACGAGTCACGTTAAAGACTTTACCAACATCTTCAAGGGTACGCATTTTCCCATCATCTAGCCCGAAACGAAGGCGCAGAACGTTTTCTTCACGGTCTGTGAGAGTATCCAAAACTTCATCCAACTGCTCGCGCAAAACGATTCGAGTTGTGTAGTCTACTGGATTTTCAATTACTTCGTCTTCGATAAAGTCCCCAAGATGGCTATCGTCCTCTTCACCAATCGGTGTTTCAAGTGATACTGGTTCTTGAGCAATTTTCAAGATTTCGCGGACCTTGTCAGGTGTCATATCCATACGCTCAGCGATTTGTTCAGGAGTTGGATCTTGTCCCAATTCTTGAAGGAGATTCCGCTGTTCACGGACAAGCTTGTTAATGGTTTCTACCATGTGGACAGGGATACGAATAGTACGGGCTTGGTCAGCGATGGCACGGGTAATCGCCTGACGAATCCACCAAGTTGCGTAAGTTGAAAACTTGAATCCTTTTGAATAGTCAAACTTGTCAACAGCCTTCATCAAGCCCATGTTTCCTTCTTGGATCAAGTCAAGAAACTGCATGCCACGCCCTACGTAGCGCTTAGCAATCGAAACCACCAAACGAAGGTTGGCTTCTGCAAGACGTTGTTTGGCTTCAATATCACCAGCCTCAACTGCTAAGGCCAATTCTTTTTCCTCTTCGTTAGTCAAGAGAGGAACAACCCCGATTTCCTTCAAATACATACGGACTGGGTCATTAACCTTGGCAGAAGTTGAGCCAATCAAGTCCTCATCACTGAGTTCTGGTTCTTCTTCTGCACTAAGAACACGCGCGCTTGGATTTCCTTCGTTATCTGTGATAGAAATTCCAGCATCCTGAATCCGTTGCAAAAGGTCTTCAATGCCTTCTGCATCAAGGGCAAACGGAATAACCAGACTTGAATTGATTTCATCATCTGTTGCTGTTCCTGTTTTTTTGTGGTTACGGATAAAGTCTGCTACTTGCACATCAAATGTGGTTACTTCTTTTTGTTTTGTTGCCATTATTACTCCATTCTTCTCTTTTGGGAAATCAATCGTTGCAATTCTTCCAAGGCTGTGTCTGTATCTCCTACATGACTAGCTTCCTGCACTTTCTTTTTAATTCGTAAGTTGTCCTTGCTGAGGAGGGCACGGTTTCGAGCTTCTTCGACTTCCGCTAGCTCCTGAGGCGACATCTCAGCTGGCAAATCCAAGCTAAGCACATGGTACCAGGCATTTTCAACCTCAGGCGTCTGATGAGAAAGCTCCTCTGAGCCAACTTCTCCCTGTTCACTTAATAATTCGTAAAGAATCTGAAATTCTGGGGTATCAAAGAAAAAATCTTCTCTTAATCGGTAGTCATTTAAAACAACTGGATTCTCAGCCATCCTATAGAGGAGATGAGCCTCTGCTCTCATGACTGCTGTCAGTTGTCGCGTTACAGGTAAACTAATCGCTGCTGAAGGTTGCTCCTCTTTGACTCTTTCCTGCCTCTGAACAATCCGACTTTCATTTACAATCTGTTCCACCTGCTGGTAATCAAAAGAAGGTAGATTATCCGCCAGAATGTGGATATAAGAATTCTGGGCAGTGATAGACTTTTCTTTGGCGATTAGAGGCGCAATCTTTTCAATGAATTCGATTTGCGCCTGCAAGTTATCACTATTTTCAGGCTTGAGCTGGTGAATATAGAACTCTATAGGACTCATACGAGTCTTGGTTAAAAGGTAAGCCAGGTCTTCAGCAGAATTCTTTTGCAAATACTCATCTGGGTCCATGGCATCAGGTACTCGAACAACCTCAACTGAGAAGTCTTTTAACTCCTCTAGAGCCTTGGCTGTTGCTGTCTGCCCTGCCTTGTCGCCATCGTAGCTGAGAACAATTTTTTTGGTAAAGCGTTTGAGGTGATCAACATGCTCCTTGCTTAAGGCTGTTCCCATGGAAGCTACAGCATTTTCTATACCAGCACGGTAGGCTGCAATCACATCCATGAAGCCTTCCATCAGATAGAGCTCTGTAATCTTACCTGTTCCCTTTTTTGCCTTGTCCAGATGATACAATTCGTAGCTCTTGTTAAAAATTGCAGTCGAGCGGCTATTTTTATATTTGGCAGTCTGACTATCCGTTTCTTGCCAGATACGACCTGAAAATGCAATAACCTGCCCCTTGTCATTGGTCAAAGGAAAGATGATCCGTCCGAAAAAAGTATCATAAAACTGATTGCCATCTGACAGATAAAACAGGCCAGAATCCAATAAATCCTTTTCCTCAAACTTGTCAGCTAAACGTTGATAGAGATAGGTTCTCTCTGCTGGAGCCAGTCCAATCTGGAAGTGCTTCAGAACATCGTCTGTCAATCCGCGTTTGTAGAGATAAGCCCTTGCTTCTTCTCCCATCTTGGTCGTCATGAGGATGGCATGGTAAAAGCGGGCGGCTTCTTCATGCATATCATATAGAGCTTGATGAGGTGAAGCCTGTTGAGGACGAGACTGGACAGGCATAGCTAGTTGAATACCGACACGCTCTCCTAAGAGCTGAACGGCTTCCATGAAGGACACACCTTGGTATTCTTCGATAAACTTAAAGACATCTCCTGAACGCCCACATCCAAAACAGTGATAAAACTGCTTGTCTTCCACAACGTTGAAAGAGGGGGTCTTTTCACCATGAAAAGGACAGAGCCCTAAATAGTTCCGTCCAGCCTTCTGTAAAGAAATCACATCACCTATGACTTCCACAATGTTGGCATTGTTTTTGATTTCTTCAATGACTTGCTTGTCAACCATACACAATACCTCCATCTTATCATAGTTTCACGTAAACTAGTATAGCTTATTTCTGAAAAAAAGTAAACCATTTCATACGCTTTCCGTAATTCTCTTTGCCTTATTTTTCTAGATAGAAAGAGGTGATAAAAAACTCAGAAACACTTCCATGTTTCTAAGTTAATTTTCACTATTTTTTGATGATTACTTCACTCATCTATTCAAATAATTGATAGTAGTCTGAAATTTTCATCTTAGCTTTTTCTTCTTTATTGAGGTCTTGGATGATGCGACCTTCCTTCATGACAATCAGACGGTTTCCATACTTCAGTGCATCTTCCATATGGTGGGTAATCATCAAGGCTGTTAGATGATCTTTGCTGACAAAGTCATCTGTTAATTCCATCAATGCCACACTTGTTTTTGGGTCAAGGGCTGCTGTGTGTTCATCCAACAAGAGCAACTCTGGTCGTTTCAAAGTTGCCATCAAGAGACTCAAGGCCTGACGTTGTCCACCTGAAAGAAACTCAATAGGAGTGTCCAGATGTTTTTCAAGACCATTTCCAACCTTTTCAATGGTAGTCTGGAACTCTTCCCTATGGCTTGAAAGCCTTCTAGGCAGGAGTCCTCTCTTCTCACCACGAAACTTGGCAATCAAGAGATTTTCCGCCACTGTCATACGGGGAGCCGTACCCATCTTAGGATCCTGAAAGACGCGAGACAAGTACTTAGCCCGCTTTTCAGGTGAAAAATTCGTCACGTCCTCCCCCATGATACGGATACTTCCACTTGTTAAAGGTAAGGTACCTGCAATCGTGTTAAAAAGCGTTGATTTCCCCGCTCCATTTCCCCCTAAGATGGTAATGAAATCATGTTCGAAAATTTCAAGAGAAACATCATTCAGAATGATTTTTTCTTCGTCAAAGCCATTCGTGATGACTTTGGTAGCATTTTTTAATTCTACAATTGCTGTCATTTGCTAAACTTGACTCCTTTCAGGTATTTGCTTTTGAAGGTTGGAATCATAAGGCAAACTGCCAAAATCAAGGCGCTGTACAAACGAAGATAACTTGTATTAAACCCAAGAGCAATAACTCCCCAAACGAGGAACTGATAAGCGATAGAGCCAACGACGATGGTCATGAGTCGCTCTGCCAGGGTCAAACTCTTGAACAAAACCTCACCAATAATCAAGCTAGCAAGCCCTACGACAATCACGCCAATTCCTCGAGAGACATCCGCGTATCCTTCTTGTTGAGCAATTAAGGCCCCTGCAAGCGCGATAATCCCATTTGAGAGAACCAAACCCATGAGTTCCATACGTCCCGTATTGATACCAAAGCTACGAGCCATATCGGGATTGTCACCTGTAGCGATGTAGGCTTGACCTAGTTTGGTATCAAGGAAAAAGAGCATAAGGCCAATAACAAGAGCTACAAAGATTAATCCAGTCAGGAGTTGGTTAAGGTCTGAATCAAAAGGCAAGACATCCTGAATTTGTTTGGTTCCAAGAAGCCCCAGATTGGCACGTCCCATAATCATGAGCATGATGGAATGACAAGAAGTCATGACCAGAATCCCTGATAAGAGGGTTGGGATTTTTCCTTTAGTATACAAAAGACCCGTCGCCATTCCAGCTAGACAGCCCGCACCTACTGCAGCTAAGGTCGCCAAAAACGGATTGACTCCCTGTGTTATCAAGGTTACAGCTACTGCTCCCCCAAGAGGAAAAGAACCTTCAGTAGTCATATCAGGGAAATTCAAAATTCGGAAAGTCATAAAGATTCCCAAACCTAAAATCGCCCAGACCATTCCCTGAGAAATAATGGATACTATCATAATCTTTCACTCATTTCTTTCTTTAGTAAAAATGGGAGGAGATGTGTCCAGCTCCTCCTTTATCTTTATTCAATCACTTGTCCCGCTTCTTTTAGAACGGACTCAGGAATGGTAATACCAAGTTCCTGCGCTAGTTTTTTATTAATCACTGACTTACCAGTTGAAAAGACATTAACTGGCGTATCAGCTGGTTTTTCACCTTTCAAAACTTTGGCAATCATTTTACCAGTAGCCACTCCAAGATCGTGTTGGTCAACTACTACAGATGCTAATCCACCTGCTTCTACCATGGCCGTGGCACTTGGGTAGATTGGCTTTTTAGCTGTTTGATTACTTGAAACAACTGTTGAGAATGCGGATGCAATGGTATTGTCAATTGGAACCCAAATTGCATCGACCTTGCTTGTCATAACATTGACTGTTGAAGCAATTTCATTTGTTGAAGGAACGGCAAATGTTTCGACTGTCAAACCTGCTTTTTCAGCATAAGCCTTGAATTCTTCTACCTGTGTTTTTGAGTTATCTTCGCTACTTGAGTAAAGAGCTCCGATTGTTTTGACATTTGGTGTGAGAGTTTTTATCAACTCTACTTGTTGTTCAGCAGGGTTGTGGTCTGATACCCCTGTGATGTTGCCTCCTGGTTTTTTCAAGTCTTTGACCAAGTTAGCACCGATTGGGTCTGTAATAGCAGCCATGATAACTGGTAGGTCTTTTGTAGCACTAGCGAGTCCTTGAGCCGCTGGTGTCGCGATCCCAACAACAACATCGTTTCCATTAGCAACCAATTGTTTACTCATGGTTGCAACCTTGCTCTGATCACCTTCAGAGTTCATAAAGTCGATTTTTACCTGGTCGTCCTTATAGCCTTCTTCAGCTAGTCCATCTTGAATCCCTTGGTAAATCAAGTCCAAGGATGGGTGACTAACAAATTGAAGGACACCAACCTTAGCAACCTTTTGCTCTTCTTTAGCTGATGGCTTATTCATAGATGAATAAATCAAGCTAGCCACCACCAATACTGCTAATCCAGCGACAATTCCAATCAAACGTTTATTTTTCATTTTTCTTTCTCCTTTTAAATCACTTGTATAATACTCTTTTCAACAAAACAAGCGACGCCATCGTTTAAATTCCAATATCTTTCCTCCTCATAGAAAAAGTCCTCACACAAAAAACTTGTGTGAGGACGTCGATGCGCGGTGCCACCTCAATTATAGGGAATATCCCTATCGCTCTTTCTCGCAATAACGAGTTGCACTGTAAGGTGTGCTCACCGAATTTTTATGATTTCAAATTCTTAAGTACATTCAGCCCAATTTCATCAATTTCATCTATCTGCTTTCACCAACCACAGACTCTCTATAAAATGAGCATGATTACTTTCTGAATGTTTAAATTATATCATTTTTCAACTACTTGTCAAGCTTATTTTTAGAATTTTTTAAACAATTCAAAAACTTCCCCTTGAAAAAGGAGGAAGTTTGTAGAATATCAGCCTGAATTACGCAAACCAGTTGCAATTCCGTTGATAGTTGTATGGATCAGTTTTTCTTCGTCTGCTGACAATTCGCCGCGACGTTGACGTTTGATCAACTCCAACTGGATGTAGTTCAGGATATTAAAGTAAGGCATACGATAGTTTAGACTGTCTTTTAGATAAGAGTTTTCTGCCAAGAGTTCGTCATAACCTTCGATAGCTAAAATAACGTCCTTAGTCAACTGCCATTCATCTAAAATAGTGTAGTAGATAGCTTGTACTTCTTCGTCTTCACAGAGCTTGGCATATTCAAAAGCAATGTTCATGTTAGACTTAGACAAGACCATGTCTACATTGGAAAGCAAAGATTGGAAGAAAGGCCAGTTTTGGTACATGTCTCGAAGGAACTCGATATTCTTTGGATCTTGATCAATAAACTCTTTAAAGCTTGATCCCACACCATACCACCCAGGGAACATGACACGGCTTTGTGACCATGAGAAGACCCAAGGAATAGCACGCAAACCGCCGATTTCAGTGATGGTCTTACGAGCTGCTGGACGCGAACCGATATTGAAGCTTGAAATAGCCTTGATTGGACTTGATTCAAAGAAATAGTCATAGAAATGTTCATTTCCAAAGACCAAATCACGGTAGATATCATAACTACGGTCTACTACTTGGTCCATAATAGCTTCGTAACGATTCGACGTATTAGTATCACTCTTCTTCTTGGTAATCATACGGTTAATGGCTGCAGAAACCAGCATTTCAAGGTTATAATAGGCAGCGTCTTTGTTACCGTATTTGTTTCCAATGACTTCTCCTTGCTCAGTCAGACGGATGCGGTCCTTGATAGACTTGAGTGGTTGAGATGTGATAGCTTCATAAGTTGGTCCACCACCACGACCCACAGTACCACCACGACCATGGAAGAAAGTAACCTTAACGCCAAATTCATCCCCAATAGCAGTCAGTTGTTGTTGCGCTTTATAGAGAGTCCAACATGAGGATAGGTAACCACCATCCTTGTTACTATCAGAGTAGCCAAGCATGATTTCTTGGTAGTTGTCTTTTGAAGCAATCCATTTTTTAGCCAAAGGAAGAGAGAAATATCTTCTCATGGTTTCTTCTGAGTGATCCAAATCTTCGATCGTTTCAAAGAGGGGAACAATCTGAACGCGGGCTTTTTGGGCATCTACCAAGCCGACTTCCTTAAGCATAATGGCTAATTCGAGCATATCGGATACACTTGTTGCGTGCGAAATGATGGTTTGACGAATAACATTTTCACCCAGTTTATCCTTCAACTTGCGCGCAGCTTTAAAGATAGAGAGTTCTTTTTCAAGCAGTTCTGACTTTTCAGCATGAGTCGCTGAGAGGATACGAGGATCTTCTTCCAACTCTTTTAAGAGGAGGGTACATTTTTCGTCTTCTGACAGATCGCTATAGTGGTCGTTGATGCCAGCAGATGCTAGCAATTCAGCCACACAGGCTTCATGAACACTAGAGTCTTGGCGCATATCAATAGAAGCAAGGTAGAAACCAAAAATTTCGACAGCTTGCATCAACTCGACAAATTCTCCTGAAATCAGGTATTCTCCCTTATTCTCAAGGAGAGAATCGCGAATGGCCAACAAATCTTGATAGAATTCATCTGCAGTGGCATATCTTGGCTGAAGATCCTTGTCTTCAATGAGATAAGCCTTGGTAGCCTGCATCTTAGCTTGGATGTCAAAAAGAGCACGACGATAGAGTTCTTTTTCACGATAAATCGAGTTATCTTGTGACTTCAGCGCCATCTCACGGACCTTGTCGCTGACATTCACGATACTGGTTGAAAGTGAAAATTCACGGTAAAGATTATAAATCTTTTCATCATAGTAGTTCATGATGACTTCACACTGAGTCAAGGCTGATTTATTGAGAGTTTCCGCTGTTACGAAAGGATTTCCATCACGGTCTCCTCCTATCCACATCCCCATAGTAATCGGTTTTGGATGCTCAAGCTCGATACCTTGTTCTTTAGCCAATTTTTTATACTCAGCTGTCAAACGCGGAACAGCATTCAGGAAAGAACTTTGGTAATACTCCATCACGTTGGTGATTTCGTTGGTTACTTTCAATTTCTTCTCACGAATCATGTCCGTTTGCATGATAATTTCAATATAACGGCGGAGATCTGTGTGCCATTTTTCTTTATTAATCAAGCCGAGTTTGACATCACGGTACTTGCGCAAGAGCGTATGGATGTGGTTGGTTAAATCCAGCATACTCTTGCGTTGTACTTGCGTTGGATGAGCGGTCAAGACAGGAACGACATTTAACTTTTCTAAAATTTCGGCTGCATTTTCTTTTTCAGCTACCATCTTAATCGTTGTAGATAGTTTTCCTAGATAGTCTTGGTCCACATTGTTTTGGTGATTGATTTCATAGGCCAAATCCACATCCTCAGAGATATTAATCAAAAGTGGAAGGATAGAGAAATAGCGTGAAATGTAAATCATTTCTTCATTCGAAAGACTGGTCACTAGGTTATTGAGCCCTTGATAATTCTCGCTAGTTGATAATTCCTTCAACTGGATAATCTTTTCAAAGGTTTCTGGCGCTAGCATATTTTTTGTGATATCTTCTAATAGCTCCGTCAGAATCAAGACTTCTTCTTGGACAACTGCTTTATTACTATAGTTTTCTAATTTTTGAAGAGACATATACTTTCCTTTCCATTCAATCCTTACAGACTTTCATCGGTTTGATTCTCGTATTCTCTGATAAGTTTGGCACGTTTTTCGCTGGCATCAATGTTTAGTACAAGCGCGATGGCTACTGATAATACCAGGAGACTGTTCCCACCTTGTGAAAGGAAGGGGAAGGTTACCCCTGTAGAAGGAATCAATCCTGAAATCCCACCGATATTGACAAAGACCTGAACAAGGATCATCCCTCCGACACCAATAGCAACCATGGAGTTAAAGGGATCCTTTGCTCGAATACCAACCAAGATGATTCGCAAAATCAAGAAGAAGAGTAAAGCCAAAATCATACTGGCTCCTACGAATCCAAACTCCTCGATGACAATCGAAAAGACAAAATCCGTATGGGCTTCTGGCAGATAACCACGCTTCTCGATAGAATTCCCTAGTCCCAGTCCGAACCAGCCTCCATTTACCATTGCATAGTAGGAATTTGCGAGCTGGTGTCCTGCACCCGCCAAGTCATTAAAGGGATTAAAGAAGGCACTAAAACGTTTAGCAACGTAACCAAATACAGGAATTTGAGAAAACTTTTCAACCCCAACAAAGCGAATGACAGACAAGACTAACATTGAGCTCCCTGCCAAGAGAGCCAGAATGGTCGAGAACCAACGATAGGCGATCCCACTAACCGTATACATGATGAGCGCCACCAAGACCAAGATGGTCGCATTTCCCAAGTCTGGAAAAATTCCCAAGCTACCAATCAGAACTAGCAGAACAAAACGCCAGTCGTTAAAAGCTCGAGGTAGCCACTGATTCTGTGTCAAAACCTGGAAGTCATAAACCGCAATCTCATCTTGTTGTTTTGAAAATCGATGTGCCAGGTACCAGATGATGATAATCTTAAGGTACTCCGCAGGCTGAATCGTTACAGGTCCTACAGAGATCCATCCGTATGCTCCATTGACAGGTGTTCCGACCAGTCGCGCCAGAGCTAAAAGAACCATCTCCACAATCATTACGATAAAGATGAGACGACCGTTTCTTAGGAAACCTAATTTTAATTTATAGATTAAGGCAATCAGAATCAAACTAGCTATCCAGAAGATCCCCTGGTTACGCACCAATTGAAAGGCACTTTTTCCTTCTTCGATCAAGGTTGCACTCGTTGTCGAGTACACCACAATCAGTCCCAAAATCGATAAAAGGAAGTAAGGAATCAAAATGGAATAGTTTAGTAGGTGCCTTTTACTAATTTTCATATTTCACCACTCTAATAGGAACAGACGCTTCTGTTCCCAATTCCGTTTTATTTTCTAGTTTTGATTGCTATTATACCACTTTTTCAGAAAGAAAAAAACTCTTATCCTTTAATCCTTCGAATTTTACTCATTTTCCAGTATCAGGTATAAAAAAACAAATCTCTTTTGAGATTTGTTTTTTGCTTTCTTAGTTAGATGAAGTGCTGCTGCTTGAGCTTGAGTCACCACCACCGATGTATTGGGTGAAGATGTTTTGGAAGGCTTGGTCTTTAACCTTGATGTTTGCTGCTTGCAATTCTTTACCAATTACTCCTTGAACAAAGGCTGAATCATTTTGTTTCTGAGTCAAGATGATGGTCTTCAATTTTTCTTTGTAATCCTCTATATTAGAAGATTTTTCTGTTTTCTTCGTTACTTTGATGATGTAGAACTGACTGCTGTAGGCTTGTGTTCCAGTGGCTGTAATCACATCAGAAACCCCGTTCACATCCAAGGCAAAGGCTGCTTTCTTGACTTGTTCTGGAAGTTCTGTTGAAGCAGAGTCAAAAGTGATTTCTCCACCATTTTCTTTGGTCTTGTCATCGTTAGAGTTGTCTTTTGCCAACTGAGCAAAATCTGCACCTTCTGCTTTAGCTTTCTCAAGTACTTCTTTTGCCTTGTCTTCATTATCTAAACGGATGATTTGAGCTGTTACATCTGGTGTGTAAGACTCAAAAGCTTTTTGGTAAGCTTCGTCTGTCAACTCACTCTCAGCAGCCTTCTTAACTGCCAATTCAACCAATTTGCTGGTACGGATTTGAGCTTTACGAGTCTCAGGTGTCATACCTGCACGTTGAAGCACGCTGTTGTAGCTATCGCCGTATTTCTTTTGTTCTTCAGCAACGGCATCATCCACATCTTTATCCGTTACTTCTGATCCATATTGTTGTTCAAATACTTTTTGGATGGTCATATTGAGCAAGACTTGTTGCGCAGTTGGATTGTTCTTTACTTCTTCAAAGAATTGATGCTCTGTAATCACATCGCCCTTCATGCTGATCAAATCTTTTCCTTCAGAACTGTTTGAACAAGCTGCAAGTGTTGCTACTGATAAAAGTGTGATGGCTCCTGCCATAAGTTTTTTCTTCATTTTTACTCCTTTTACGGTAAGTGTTACCTTATCTATTTTACTATAATTTCTTAAATTTTTCTGAAAATCATTCGCTCTCAGGAAGCTCTACTTCTGCTAGATTCTTTCGTAGCATGAGAATGCCGTCTCCAAGCGGAACTAGAGTTGCTGTTAGTCCTGGATTATCCAAAGTTGCATCGAAAAGTCTTTGCAAACCACGGTAAATGGTTCGTTGACCTCGGCGGACTTCCATGATGTCCTTGGCAACATCTCCTCCTTGAAAAATATCATCCAAGACCACTACTCCACCGACTTCCAAATGTTTAAGGATTTCAGGCAGAAAGACGATATACTTGGACTTGGCCGAATCCATAAAGACAAAGTCATAAGTTTCTGTCAGAGTAGATAAAACATCGACTGCATCTCCCTCTAAAAGAGTGATTTGCTGACGACTGTCAAACTGGGCAAAGTTTTCCTTGGCAAAGCCTATCATTTCTGGATTACGGTCAATGGTTGTAATCTTGGCATCTGGCGCATGTTCCGCCATCAAGAGGGCTGAAAAGCCAATTGCCGTCCCAATCTCCAGAATATTCTTGGGCTGTATGGTCTTCATGAGAAAACGGAAGTAGGCAACTGTTTCATGAGGAATGATGGGAATGTTTTCCTTGCGAGCGAAGGTCTCTAATTCTTTTAAGGAACCTGTCACCTGTTTTTGACGCTGGCGCATGAGTTCTACGATTTCTTCCTTGACGACAGGCCGGCGCATGTTATGGTTGGCATTTTTACTATAAGACTCTACCATCTTAAGCTAGTCCCAATTTTTCAACAAGGGCTTCAAACTCGTTCAAGCGGCGTTCAAAGACTGCAAAGGCATCGTTGAGATAGTCTTCTTTTTCCATATCCACTCCCGCTTTTCTCATGACATTGAGCGGATAGTCAGACTTACCTGCCTTGAGGTAGTCGATATAGCGGTCACGGTCTTCTTGACTACCATGGACAATCTTCTCAGCCAAGGCTGAAGCTGCTGCAAAACCAGTTGAATACTGATAAACATAGTAGTTATAGTAGAAGTGTGGAATGCGTGCCCATTCGTATTGGATCTGAGGATTGTCTTCCTTGCTGAGTCCATAGTACTCTTGGTTCAAGTCAGCGTAGAGTTTATTAAGGAAATCACTGGTCAAGACTTCTCCATTTTGGTCTGCTTGATGGATGGCGTGCTCAAACTCAGCGAATTGAGTTTGACGGAAGACCGTTCCACGGAAACCATCCAAAAAGTTATTGAGGATAGCAAAGCGAGTTGCATCGTCTTCTACTTCTTCCAACAATTTCTCTGTCAAGATATTTTCGTTTGTGGTTGAGGCAATCTCCGCCAAGAAGATAGAATAATCCCCGTAAACATAAGGTTGGGTTTCACGAGTATAGCTTGAGTGCATACTGTGACCTGTTTCATGGACAAGGGTAAAGAGATTGTCTAGATTGTCCTGCCAGTTGAGAAGCATAAAGGCATTTGTATCGTAAGACCCACCAGAATAGGCACCAGAACGCTTGCCTTGGTTTTCATAGACATCAATCCAACGCTCACTGAAGGCACATTTAACACGGCTCAAGTAGTCGTCACCTAAAACTGCCAAAGCTTCTTCTGCCTTTTTCAAGGCTTCTTCGTAGGTAAAGCTATAATCTACTGACGAGAGTGGTGTGTAGACATCATACATCTTGAGATCTGAAATCCCCAAGATTTTAGAACGAAGTTTAAGGTAACGATGTAAGAGTGGCAAATGCTTGCGAACTGCTGCTACTAGATTGTCATAGACACTTTCTGGAACAAAATTTGCTGCGAGGGCCGCATGGCGAGCACTCTTATAGTTGCGAACTTTTGCTCGGTAGTTTTGCACCTTAACATTTGTCTGCAAAGTCTTAGCATAAGTGTGTTGGAATTGCTCATATGTCGCATAAAGGGCTTCATAGGCACCACGACGCACTTCACGGTTTTTAGACTCCATCAAACGGATGTAAGTACCGTGTGAGAGTTGCACTTCATTGCCTTCGTCATCAAGGACATATGGGAAGCTAATATCTGCATTATCCAAGATGGCGAAAGTTTCACTAGCTGCGCCAAAAATTTCTCCTGCTCCAGCCAACAATTCTTCCTCACGTTGCGAAAGAACATGGTCTTTCTTTTGCAAGAGCTTGTCAAAAAAGTGTTTGTAAACTTGGAGTTTTGGTTGAGCTTCTAGGAAGGCCGCATACTGCTCTTCGCTAATCTCCATAAACTCAGGTTCATAGAATGAAAAGGCTTGTTCTAACTGACTGTATAGGGTCATTGCCTTAGCATAGTACTCTTGATACTTGGCTTCACGCGTGTCCTGGTCATTTTTCATATGTGCATAGACATAAAGCTTTTCAACTTGGCGTTCCAAATCAAGTGAAAATTCTGTAATCTCAAGTAGACTGTCTGCGCTATCCAAGAGATGTCCCTCATACTGAGATGCTGTTTGTACTTTTTCAGTTAAATCTTTCAAGGCTTCTTCCCAAGCCTGGTCTGTTGGGTAGATTGTCGAAAGATCCCATGTATCTTTTTCAATTATTTCATGTCGTTGTAATACCATAAGTTTCCTCCATCCTTTCTATTTTACCATATTTTTTGAGAAATATAAGTGATAAAAGGCTGGTGGGTAGAGCTTTTGGCGATTATTTTTCGGATTTTTTTGATAGTAGGCCTGAAAATTTCTATAATAGCTAGTCAAATCCGTTTCAATCTGCAAAAAATCTCCTGGTTCTATCGGCTTGACTTGAGGATACCAGTCGTCTAGTTGACGGTTTAATAGATTGTCTCCTTGATGATAGGCCTCTTCTTGCTTCTTCATCCAGTAAGGCGTTTGGTAGTACAACTGTTGGCGAATGTAGTGACAGATAGTTGAATCTTGAAAAACTGCAAAACGAGGCATTTTTTGTTTCTGATAAGGAAATCGTAGAATTTCCAAGAGATTTCCTTTTCCATAGGGAAATTCTTTGACCTGAAAATGAAGCTTGCCACGTAGGTCCTGATGCAGAAGATATTTGAGTCTTAAAACTTGCTTTTTGAGATCTAGTTCCCAAGCATAGAATCCCATATTTTGACTAAAATAGAGAAATCCCCTTTGAAGTTGTGTAAGTCGCTCTTTTAACCAGAGTTTTTCTCCCAGTAGCCAGATAACCTGATAGCCCTGGCTACGGTAGCCTTGACTTCTATGACCTAAAAGCTTTTGAGACAAGGGGCTACACTGAACCTCCAGAGCTAGTTTCTCATTGACGAGAACATCCGCAACCTGCTGGATCCCGGGCAGACTGTATTCTAAGGCGACCTGATTGTCCTTCTTGGCCCAGTGATAGAGAGCCTCTTTATTGCCCAAGTGTTCTGGACTTTCATTTTCAAAAATAGCCATACAATCTCTTAAAGATTCATGAGCGAAATGCGTTCGAATGCTCTGTCCTTGACGTAATCGTAGTCCGCCTCCACAGGCTGGACAAGTATAATCTTGCTTAGTCACGTCTTTTTCGAGTGCATTTACCAATTTTCCCTTGGCATCTCTGGCTACAAACATGGTCTACCTCCTTTTCTCATTTATTCGAAAAAGAAGTGAAAAAGGCTGGATTTCCAGCCTTTCATGATACTATTTCTTATCTTTTTTGTCTCTTAGAATATTTTTTTAGCATGGGAATGAGATTAGGAATCTGCTCACTTCTAATGACCAGCACGCCGTATTCCTGACAACGATTGGCATAAGCTGGATTGATTTTTCCCGTACAAACAATCAACTTGAGGCAACTCTCCCCAGCAAAATGATTGGCGTAGACTTCTAGTTCGTTAATGGCTTCAACTGATAAATCTGTCATCTTGCAAGAGATAAAGGTAATCGAGCGTCCCTTTCTCAGAATGACATCAATCTCATTTTGAACATTGTCCGCCTCTGGAAAGATGCCATTCCAATCAATCTCACCGCCTATCATACACTCATCAAACAGCTGCGATTCCAGCGCCAAGAGATAAAGATACACCTCTAAAATATGCCCCTTGTTGCGGCAAAAAACTTGAGCTTCTTGACTTGGAAAGCTGTATGCTACTCGTTTCTTGTCTTCGCTTTCAATACAAAGCATTCCTGCTTCCACAAGTAAAGGAATAAGGGATTTTGGATAGTGATAATACCTGCCATTGTTTTCCAGTATCTTTTCTGTCTCAGCATGCAGGTCATTGGTCTTAGCTAGAGAGAAAAATTGGGTCACTTGATACCAGTGAGCAGGATTGGAAATAGCAGAGCTGGCTAGCTTTTTAATGGCTGCAATTTGCTGATCTGAGTGGATAGGGCGTTTTGATTTGAGCATTTTTCCACCACGCAAGGCTATCAGCTGTTGGATGCTTAGGGTTGGAATGTCCAAGTCTTCTTTTTCTAACTGACCGGCTACCCACTTGTATTGTTTTCCCCGCTCGACATCCATGGCAACGATGGGGAGCTGCCGATCCAAGCCATATTGATAGAGAGATAAGGCTAGTAGTGAATCCCCGCCAAAAACATCGAGAAGGACTTGGTCGTAACCTGCTAGGCAATAATCTAACTGATCTGTTAATTGTTCTAAAGTTAGCTGACGAAAGGTCACTCGTTGGATATGGTGCACCTCATCAAGAATAAACTGACGGAGGGAGACTTTCTCTTCATTGCTTATTTTTGTCAAAGAAAGAAAGAGAATCTCGTCACAATCACTGATAAAGGCTTGGTAGACATTCTTTTCCAATACATGCCGATCATACAATTCCACCAAAAGACTCGTCATTCGACCACCTCCATCATAAAGACTTTCTTGCGCTGAGAGTATCAGCAATACAGTTCTACTACTCAGATTTCCTACTTCTAGTATAGCATAAAATCCTGCTCGCCCCAATCAACCAACGCAAACAAAAACGAATAGAAACCTTGCAAATCGGTTACTATTCGCTTGTATATGTTTGATTTACTTGATTTTTTTAGCTAACATAGTCGCAAAGCGTAGTTGAATACGATTGCCATTTTCATCACGACGGTGCAAATGTCCTGGATTTTCATTGTACTTAATTAATTCCCAATCCTTGTAGTAGTTCGCCAACTCCCCTTCTTTAAAGGTGAATGGGAAATTCACTGAGCAAGGATAATCCTCCGTATCCATAGCACACACAATCAAATTGTAACCTCCAATTGAGGTTTGTTCCTGCATATTTTGGATAATAGCTGGAATGCGGCCCGCTTGTAGGAACATCAGAACAACTGTCGATACGATGAAATCATATGCTTGCCCAATGCTGGCAGAATTGATATCATAAAGTCCGACAGGCATATCTAGATTCTCTTGTTCTACGATGCTTTGCAAGATTTCAAGGGACAATTCATTTTGATCCACAGCTGTCACATCAAAACCATTCTGTGCAAGAAAGAGAGAGTTACGCCCTTGACCACAACCCAAATCCAAGGCTCTTCCTGGTTTCACCGTTTGCATAGCCTCTAGGACCTCTGAATGGACTGGATTGGTCTGGTATTTCTTAGGGAAATAATCCTCAGGTTTACAATAAAATTCCAAATACCATTCTACATCATCTGTTGCGGCCTCTACTCGGTGCCAGGCTTGCGGTTGCGCCATAGGATTGTCAGCCCCTGCCTCAAAGAGGTGCTCAGCTAGAACCTCACCATCTTCAGTCAACTCAATAAACTTGAGTGCCCCCTTCAAGACAGTAATTTTCCCCCAAGTGCCGACTTTAGTATTGTGCTTTTGCTGAACTGCTTCAGGCATGGTCTGTTTATTCCACAAGGGCATCCGTTTATAGGCAATTAGTTTTTCCATTTCACTTCCTCTTCTTAACGCTGGTTGACAGCTTTCATCACACGCGCGATGTCGCGGTTTTGTTCACGTCGCTTGATCGACTCCCGTTTGTCATAGTCATGTTTCCCTTTGGCAAGCCCTAAAAGAAGCTTGGCATAACCATCTTTTATATAGACTTTGAGGGGTACAAGGGTCATTCCTGTCCCTTTGGTCTCTTGTTCCAATTTTTGAATTTGCTTCTTATGAAGTAGAAGTTTGCGACGGCGTTCAGGTTCCTGGTTCCAGATATTGCCCTCTTCGTAAGGGGCGATATGGACATTGCTCAGCCAGACTTCCCCATTTTTTACTTGGGCAAAGCCGTCCTTGAGGTTGATTCGAGCTGCTCGAACGCTCTTGATTTCAGTTCCAGTCAGGACCATTCCTGCCTCTAGCGTATCTACGATTGTATAGTCGTGGTGTGCTTTTTTATTTTGTGCGACGACCTTTCCCTCGCCCTTTGCCATGCTTGGCTCCTTTCTTAGCTACTTCTTTGTAAAAAGGTTTCTTGCCTTTTTTCTTTTTATCTTTTTGTGAATGCTTGTGCTTATCACTTGAGCGACCTGATTTTCTCTTGTCTTCCTTCTTGTCTGAACGACGACTTGAGCCACGTCCTCTGTCTTTGCGATTAGACTGTTTCAAGCCTTTTTCAATGACATCAAACTCACTTGGAATATAAGAGAAGTCGATCTCACCTGTCATCTTATCCGCTCTTTCAACCCGAATACGAATCTGTTGCCCTACACGGAAGGTTGTGCCTGATTTCTCCCCACGGAGGGTCAAGTCACGCTCGTTGAAATGATAAAATTCAGGTAAATTGGTAATGTGAATTAAGCCTTCGACTGTATTTGGCAATTCGACAAAAAGACCGAATTTGACGATGCTTGATACAACAGCATCATACTCTTCACCAACGTATTCTTCCATGTACTCAGCTTTTTTCATAGCCTCGACTTCACGCTCCGCCTCAATGGCACGACGTTCACGGTTGGAAGACTGAGTTGCAATCTCTGGAATCACTCGTTCAAAATGCTCTGCTACTTCCTTAGAACGGCCGTAATCCCGAATCATACGGTGGACAAGAAGGTCCGGATAACGGCGAATAGGGCTGGTAAAGTGAGTGTAATAATCAGCAGCAAGACCATAGTGACCGTGATTATGCTCAGAATAGCGAGCCTGCTGCATGGATCGGAGAAGCATCATGGACAATACATCCGCATAGGGTTCTCCCTCAACAGCACGCATGATGTCTTGAAGCGCCTCCTGGCTAATCTCACTGGCAGTCCCATAAATCCGCAAACCAAAGCTCGAAGCATAATCAATAAACTTCTGAACTTTTTCAGCCTTGGGCTCCTCGTGAATCCGATAAATGAAAGGAAGATCCAGCTTGCTAAAGTGCTCGGCAACCGTTTCATTAGCAATCAACATGAAGGACTCAATCATCCGCTCGGCAACACCACGCTGACGAAGGACGATATCCACAGGCTTGCCTTTTTTATCCACTAAAATCTTAGCTTCACTGGTATCAAAATTGATAGCTCCACGTTTCTCACGCATGCTTTCTAGCCTTTCATGAAGCTTGGCCATGAGCTCGATACTAGGAACAATTTTCTTAAACTCTTGTCTCTTTTCCTCATCGCCAGCTAGGATGTCATTGACAGCGCTATAGGTCGTACGAAAACTAGTTTTGATAACTGTTTGTGTAATGGTGTAATGAACCACACGACCATGTTTATCAATTTCCATAATGGCAGACTGGGTCAAACGATCGACTTGAGGATTAAGAGAGCAGATGCCATTTGACAAACGCTCTGGAAGCATTGGAACCACTCGGTCTGTTACATAGACAGAAGTCGCGCGGTTAAGGGCTTCCTTGTCAAGGGCAGAACCCTCAGTCACATAGTAGGAAACATCTGCGATGTGAACTCCGAGTTCGATATTGCCATTCTTTAAAGGCTTGATGTGTACTGCGTCGTCCAAGTCCTTGGCATCCGCGCCATCAATGGTAAAGGTGACTTCATCTCTTAGGTCCAGACGACCTTCCATATCCTTTTGAGACGGAGCTTCTGGCACACTTTCAGCTTCCTTAAGAACAGCTTCTGGAAATTCTGAAACAATATCCATGGATTCCAAGACTTCAAGGACATCAATCCCAGCATCAGTCGAGTGTCCCACCACGTCCAACACACTAGCGACAAAGAAATCGTGTTTCTTACTTGGGTATTTGTCGATAAAGACCTTGAGAACTTCCGTTCCCTCTAGTTTAAGAGCTGGTTTCTTCACATAAATCGGTTGGCTGATTTTCTGATTTTTTGAACGGATGTAGCCCGCATACTTGGGCTTTTCCTGATCCAGAACGATTTGCCCGACAACTGTCGTCAGGCTATGCTCTAGGATATCGATAATTTTGGCTTCTGCAGCAGTTCCCTTGTTGCGGTCAGCGACTTTCTTGATGACCACCTCTACGGTATCACCATCAATGGCATAGTTGACATCGTTTTTTCCTACAAAAAGGTCGTCATCTTCCCCTTCTAGAGTAACAAAGCCAAAGCCGTTTTTATGGGCATGAAAAATCCCTTTGAGGGTAATTTCATGTTTCTTCTTTTGGTCCAGACATAAACTACCATCATCTTCAAAACGAATCTGGTGCTTTCTTTCCATCAGAGACAGAGTTTTAATCAACTCACGGAAATCCTTGGACCCATCCTTTCCGAGAGCCTGAGCCAGGTCATTTACCGTCACTCGCCCCTTCTCTTGCAAATATTCTTTAATTTTATCTTTCATGTTTTCTTTCTAGATTTTTATAATTTTTTGAGTGATAACTTTAGTAAACATCATTCAAAATAAAAATAGGCTAAGACCTAGTCTCGCCCATTTCTTATCTACTTGATAATACCGTCA
Organism: Streptococcus sp. HMSC077F03; assembly: GCF_001812375.1. Lineage (GTDB taxonomy): Bacteria > Bacillota > Bacilli > Lactobacillales > Streptococcaceae > Streptococcus > Streptococcus oralis_S. The sequence continues at coordinate 40,973 of NZ_KV808793.1, read as the reverse complement.
ATGCTAAGGCAATGGCTAGCCAGAAAAAGACTAAAATACCTGTCAAACGTTGCATCACAGCTTCAAAACCACGCGCTTTACTACGTTCAAACAAATCACCTGAGCTGGCATCAAATACATTGCTGGATTGGTTCTTAGTTGGTTGCATGAAAATCGCAATCACAATCACAACAGATAATACTAATAAAATGGTTAATAATAGGTTATACATATCAAACTCCTTAAAATCCCTATTATTTTACCATAAATTCTACTTAGATTCAAGATGTAAAGTTACTTTTCTTTCCTTTGGACAATATTTTAACACCTCAATCTTGTCTGGATGAGTTTTGGAGTTCTTACTGGTTAGATAATTCATGCTGCCACAAGAGGAGCACTTGAGATTGATTTTTACTCGCACTAGATTTCCTTTACTTTTAATAATGATCTAAATTGCACTAAGTTACACAAACAACTGAAAGCCACACAGGCTGCTGTCGCATAAAAGACAGCATGGTAGCCCAAATATCCTGCAACTGCGGATCCCGCCATAGGTCCAATCACTCCACCGAGGTAAAAAAAGACCTGGTTGAAGGCGAAAATCCTTGAAATACCTAATTTTGGAGTCATTTTGCTAAGAAGGGCATTGACACCTGGTATGAGAGCACCTGTTCCCAAACCAAAGAGAAAACGATACAAGCCAAGTTGAAGGGGGGTGGTTGCATGGGCACAAAGAAGGTAAATGATGACGGAATAAATCTGCGCCGCGACCAACAATCTATGATTCCCTACCTTATCGCCAAGTTTTCCTAGAATTCCAGCACTCATCATGCTAGAAAATCCCATGCTGGATACGATCAATCCTGATACAAAGAGGAGATTCTCAGTCTGCCCTAAGTCCCGCACATAGAGAGCTAAAATGGGGCCAATTGATTGAGCTGAAAACTGAATGACGAAGCTCGTCAAAAATAGATTCACTAAAAGCCTAGGATACTTGAAAGAAGAAAATACTTCTTTCGTTGGGATAGCCTTCTCCTTAGCCACTGGCTGAAAATCTTCCTTGATAAAGAAAATGGTTAGGATTGCAGCTAAAAATAGGAAAGCGCCTACCAATAAAAAGACATTGCGAATGCCAAAAATTTCAGCAATAAAGCCTCCAACAAAGGGACCCGTCAGTGTTCCTGCAACAACACCTGTAGATAGAGTTCCCAGAGCCGCTCCCGACTTATCTTTCGGTACCTGACTAGCGATCAAGGCTGTTGCATTGGGGACAAAACCAGTAAATACACCATTGAGCAAGCGCAAAAAGAGTAGCCAATAGATATTCGGAACAAAGGCCAAACCTCCCATCGTAATGGTCATGGCAAGACCTGCTCGAATCATCATGGGTTTTCGACCGTACTTGTCAGCAAGAATACCCCAGATAGGAGAAACTAGAGCTGCTGAAACAGCCGAAACTGAGATGGCTAATCCAGCATAAAAAGCAACTTGGTCTCCTTCAATTCCCAACTGCTCTACAAAGATAGGCATGAAAGGGACGACCAAGGAAATGCTGGCGCCCGTTAGAAAACTACCGAACCAGGCGACACGAAGATTCTCTTTCCAACTAATCTCTTGCACAGCTATCGCCTCCTTCAAGTAACTTCACTACTTGAGCCACAAGCTGATCACGACTGCCATTGTTATCTAGAACATGACTGGCCAAATCTTTCTTTTTCTCTAAAGACCATTGGGCGGCCAAACGCGACTCTGCTACTTCCTTAGAAAGTTGATCCCGTTTCATGAAACGTTCCACCTGAACATCTCGATCCACATAGACCAGGCACGTTTCATCAAACCAAGCACTGTAGTCCTGTTCAAAAAGCAGGGGAATATCCATGAAAAAAATCGCTTCTGTCTGGGCTAACTGGTCTCTCAGTGCAGCCAATTCCTCACGAATAATCTCTCCTTGGGTTTGTTTAGACCATTCTTGCTCCTCAGGATTTGAAAAGATGAGACTAGCTAGGAGAGGGCGATTGAGTTCTCCATTTTCGAGGATAATTTCCTGCCCAAAGTGGTGAACTAAGAGTTGATAAAGACGACCACCAGGTTTTTGTAGCTGGTGGACGACTGCGTCAGCATCAACCACTTGAAAACCTTGCTGTCTTAGAAAATTTGTCACGGTTGACTTACCAGAGGCAATTCCTCCTGTGATTCCAATGATTTTTCCCATCAGTCCCTCCTTTGACAGTTTGGACAAAAGTGGGTGCCTCGTCCGCCTAGTTGGATTTTCTCAATGATGGTACCACAGCGGAAACATGCTTGTCCAGTCTTATCATAGACCTGATGGAAGTCCTGCATGGTTCCGTCTTCCCCAAAGGCATTGGTATAGGTCCGAATGGTGGAGCCGCCCTTTTCAACTGCCTGCCCCAAAACAGCAATGGTCTGGTCATGAATGGCTGTCGCTTCTTCTGCTGTCAAAGTTTGGGAAGGTCTAGCTGGATGAACCTGAGCTCGCCAGAGGACCTCATCCACATAGATATTACCTAGACCAGCTACCAAGGTTTGGTCTAGGAGATGAGATTTGATAGGCTTTTTAGACTTGGATAGAGCAGCTTGAAAGACCTGCAAATCAAAGTCCTGCTCTCCTGGCTCAGGGCCTAGTTTCTTGGAAATAAAGTAGGCATCCAAAAGGTCGGGTGCCAGCAATTCCATAGTACCAAACTTGCGCACATCCTCATAAACAAGAGTGCCACTATCTTCAAACCGAATCAAAATATGGGCATGCTTGCGTTCAGGAACCTGATCTGGATAATAAAAATACTTGCCCTCCATCCGCAGATGGGAAATTAAGACCTTGTCTGTCAGGTAAAAAAGTAGATATTTTCCACGGCGTCCTATTGACTCAATTACTTGATCAGGCACTTCCTTTCGAAACTCGTCCAAATCCGTCTTGATCATCTTAGGATAACGAATCTCTAGGCTAGAAATCTTCTTTCCCAAGATCAATTTTTCTAAGCCACGACGAACCGTTTCAACCTCAGGTAATTCAGGCATAAATCCTCCTTCTGTAAAAACAAGAAGCAGGCATGAGCCCACCTCTACTTAGTATTCTTTTTCATTATAGCCAAAGTCAGCCAAATCTAGCTTTTTATCACGCCAGTTTTTCTTGACCTTGACCCAAGTTTCTAGAAAGACCTTGTCCCCTAGCATGAGTTCGATATCACGACGAGCCATGGTCCCAATTTTCTTGAGCATGGCGCCACCTTTTCCGATGATAATCCCCTTTTGGCTATCTCGCTCCACCATGATAGTTGCACGGATATGAATCTTGTCAGACTCCTCATCACGCTTCATAGAGTCGACCACTACTGCGACAGAATGAGGAATCTCTTCGCGAGTCAAATGAAGAACCTTCTCACGAATCATTTCTGAAACCAAGAAACGCTCAGGATGATCTGTGATTTGATCAGCTGGGAAATACTGGAAACCTTCCTCCAGATTTTCACTCAGAATATCGATTAGATGGGAAACGTTATTTCCTTGAAGGGCTGAGATAGGAACAATTTCCTTAAAGTCCATCTGGTTACGGAAATCATCAATCTGAGCCAAGAGCTGATCAGGATGAACCTTATCAATCTTATTCACCACCAGAATCACAGGAACCTTGGCAGCTTTCAGACGCTCGATAATCATATCGTCACCCTTTCCACGTGGCTCATCAGCTGGCACCATGAAAAGAACGGTATCCACTTCACGAAGCGTGCTGTAGGCAGATTCCACCATGAAATCCCCAAGAGCTGTTTTTGGCTTGTGAATTCCCGGTGTATCGATAAAGACGATTTGCTCCTTATCCGTGGTGTAAATCCCCATGATTTTATTACGCGTTGTTTGCGCCTTGTCACTCATAATGGCAATCTTTTGCCCCATGACGTGATTCAAAAAGGTTGACTTCCCAACATTGGGACGTCCCAAAATAGCTACAAAACCTGATTTAAATGTCATAATTTCCTCTTAGTGTTTAAAATAGTATATCCCAAATACGTGGGATAAAGATAAGTGCACCTGTCACCGCAGCAAAAAGAGAGACCACTAGCACGGCACCTGCTGCCATGTCCTTGGCTTTCTTTGCCAACATAGAAAAGTGATAGTGACTGGCTAGATCCACCACATTTTCGATAGCGGAGTTAATAATCTCAAATGCTACTACTAAGAAAATGCTCATTAGGAGAAAGAGCCATTCAATTCGTGACACCTGAAAAACAAAACCTGCAAGGATGACTACTAGAGCCGTCACTGCATGTTTTCGCATATTGCGTTCTTCCTTGAAAGCAGTCAGAATTCCTGTAAGGGCAAATTCTAAACTGGATACCAAGTCACGATTTTTCCATTTTCGTTTATTGTCTTGTGAGTCCATAGGCTGTCAAAATTTCTTCTTGTAAACCGAACATCTCCGCTTCTTCTTCCGGAGTGTAGTGATCGTAGCCGTTAATGTGTAAAAAGCCGTGTACTGCCAAGAAGCCCATTTCACGCTCAAAGCTGTGGCCATATTCCTCAGCCTGCTCATGCGCTTTATCGATAGAGATGAACAGTTCCCCAATATAGGCATCAAACTCAGACATCATCTCTGCCAATTCAGGATTTTCAAGCAAATCCTCTTCGTCAAAGGAGATGTCCAACTCTGGTTTATACTCAAGGCTAATGACATCTGTCGGACGATCCGTATCACGGTACTTGAGATTGAGTTCGTGGCTACACTCGTTGGTCACAAAAGTGACTGCCATCTCCTTGTCTTCTTTTCCTATTTTTTGGGCTGCAAATTCCAAAATTTCTTGGGTTTGGTGCAAGATTTCTTGTGAAACTTGACCAGTTTCATCTACCATTTCAATATACATGTACTTCTCGATTCTCTTTACTTGGCTTTATTATACCATATTTCCATGATTTTATTCTACCTTTTTGATATAATACTATGGAATACAATCACAAGGAGAGAACGATGTCATTTGACGGATTTTTTTTACACCACATGATTGAGGAATTGCGAAGAGAGTTAGTCAATGGTCGCATCCAGAAAATCAATCAACCTTTTGAACAAGAATTGGTCTTGCAAATCCGCAGCAATCGCCAAAGCCATCGCCTGCTCCTCTCTGCTCATCCCGTTTTTGGTCGCATCCAGCTGACCCAAACAACCTTTGAAAATCCAGCCCAACCTTCCACTTTTATCATGGTTTTGAGAAAGTATTTGCAGGGTGCCCTGATTGAGTCGATCGAGCAAATCGAAAATGACCGTATTGTGGAAATCACGGTTTCCAATAAAAACGAAATTGGAGATCATATCCAGGCGACTCTGATTATAGAGATTATGGGCAAACACAGTAATATTCTTCTCGTGGATAAAAGTAGCCATAAAATCCTCGAAGTCATCAAACACGTTGGTTTTTCACAAAACAGCTACCGCACCTTGCTCCCCGGATCGACCTATATCGCTCCCCCAAGTACCGAATCCCGCAACCCTTTTACTATCCAGGATGAAAAACTTTTTGAAATCTTGCAAACCCAAGAACTAACGGCAAAAAATCTTCAAAGTCTCTTTCAAGGTCTGGGACGTGATACGGCAAATGAATTGGAAAACATTCTTGTCAGTGATAAACTGTCTACTTTCCGAAACTTCTTCGGGCAAGAAACCAAGCCTTTCCTAACGGAGACTTCTTTCAGCCCAGTTCCTTTTGCAAATCAGGTGGGAGAGCCTTTTACCAGTCTTTCTGACTTGCTGGACACCTACTATAAGGACAAGGCTGAACGGGACCGTGTCAAACAGCAAGCCAGTGAACTGATTCGTCGCGTTGAAAATGAACTTCAAAAAAATCGACATAAGCTGAAAAAACAAGAAAAAGAATTACTGGCAACAGACAATGCTGAGGAATTTCGCCAAAAAGGGGAATTGTTGACAACCTTCCTCCACCAAGTGCCTAATGACCAAGATCAGGTTACCTTGGACAACTACTACACCAATCAACCTATCACCATTGCGCTTGATAAGGCCTTGACTCCCAGTCAGAATGCCCAACGCTATTTTAAGCGTTACCAGAAACTCAAAGAAGCAGTCAAATACCTTACTGAGCTGATTGAGGAAACCAAGGCTACCATCCTTTATCTAGAAAGTGTCGAGACTGTTCTCAATCAAGCTGGGCTGGAGGAAATCGCTGAAATCCGTGAAGAATTGATCCAAACTGGCTTTATTAGAAGACGCCAACGCGAGAAAATTCAGAAACGCAAAAAACCAGAACAGTATCTGGCGAGCGATGGCAAGACCATCATCTATGTCGGACGAAACAACCTGCAAAATGAGGAATTGACCTTTAAAATGGCCCGCAAGGAGGAACTTTGGTTCCATGCCAAGGACATTCCTGGAAGCCACGTCGTCATCTCAGGAAATCTTGATCCATCTGATGAAGTTAAAACAGATGCGGCAGAACTAGCGGCCTACTTTTCCAAAGGGCGCTTGTCAAATCTAGTTCAGGTAGATATGATTGAAGTGAAAAAACTCAATAAACCAACTGGTGGCAAACCCGGTTTTGTAACCTACACAGGACAAAAGACCCTCCGCGTTACACCAGACCCAGAAAAAATCGCATCTATGAAAAAATCCTGATTCCACTTGAAATCAGGATTTTCTTTTACATTTTACTCTGCAATCAAGGTTTCCAAACCAACCTTCATCATATCAGTGAAGGTATTTTGGCGTTCTTCTGCCGTAGTGTCTTCATCTGGATTGACCAAGCTATCAGAAATGGTCATGATAGCAAGTGCATCAACGTGGTGTTGGGCAGCAAGATAGTAAAGAGCCGCTGCTTCCATTTCCACAGCCTTGACTCCCCATTTACCAAGCTCGATATTCTTTTCAAAGTAGTTTGAGTAAAAGACATCTGATGACAAAACGTTCCCAACGTGGGTGGTCATACCAAGTTCTTTGGCGATATGGTAGGCCTTGTCTAGCAAATCAAAACTAGCGATTTGTGGAAAATCATACTGTGGCCAGTCGTTGCGGATAATGTTTGAGTTGGTTGCAGCCGCCTGCGCCAAGACCAATTCACGGACATGAACATCTTCATTTAATGAACCCGCAGTTCCCACACGGATCAATTTCTTTACACCATAGTCCACAATCAACTCACGCGCATAAATCGAAATGGAAGGCATCCCCATCCCAGTTCCCATGACAGATACACGGTGACCCTTGTAAGTACCAGTGTAACCAAACATGTTACGCACTTCATTAAAACAAACAGCATCTTCAAGGAAGTTTTCCGCAATAAATTTCGCACGAAGAGGATCCCCAGGAAGAAGAATTTTATCAGCAATTTCACCCTGCTGAGCAGCAATATGGATAGACATAATTTAAGATACCAAACCCGTCAAAAAGCGAAGGGAAAATAGGAGTTGGGCGCAGTGAGCGATGCTCGCTAGACCAACTATCTTTTTCCCACTGCTTTTAGGGTGGGTTCAATTCCTTTCTTTCTTAATTTTGATGATAAATAGGAGAATAGCTCGGGTTCAATTCAAAACCAAACTACCCTACCTTTCAATGTTTTAGAAAAGTTTTCCGCTCGTGTTCAAATCAGAACACTTCACTCTACCTTTCTTTTTGTATATTTAGGATAGCGACAGAGAACAATGTAAAAATAGGAAACTGACGAAGCATCGCAGATGCTAGACAGTTTATCTTTTTTACACAGTTCTCCGCCCGTATTCAGTTCAACAAATACGGTTTACCCATCCTTTCTTTCTTGATTTTAAAATTAAATATTTCACAGAACAATTAGCCCGAGTTTGACTATAACTCAGATACTCTGCCTTTCTGTAATTCCTAGTTTACCAATGAATCTAAAAATACATACAGTTTTGCATTCATTTCAGAATAATCGTTTCCACGTAATTCTTCTGGTGTTTGAACAAAAGGCAACTTTTCACTTTGCTCTCTTAATTTCTCCTCACCATCCGCAGCAATCAATAACTCTATTGCGTCTGGATCAAATTCCAAATGAGCCTGAAAGGCATAATGTTTTGGACTGAAACGAATAATCTGACGTGGACAACCTTGACTCGTCGCAAGAACAACAGCATCCTCTGTCAGCCCTGGCATATCACCGTGCCAGTGGCCGGTTTCTATGTTTTTTCCGAACAAGCTGACATGAGGATCTGTTAGACCTTGCATCGTCAATGTCACAGGATAAACGCCGATCTCGCGCTCTAGACTATGTTCATACTTCGCACCATAGGCAACAGATAGGAGTTGCGCACCAAGACAGACACCAACAATATAGATATCTGCAGCAATCGCTTCTTTCATAAAAGCAAGCTCAGCCTTTGGATCATAGTATGGGAAGTTTTCTCTATCCTCATCAGGTGATTGAGGACCACCCATGACAATCAGAAAATCAATCCCGTCAATTGTTTCAGGAAGAGGTTCTTTTTCATAAACCTTTGTTGATGTAATTTGATGACCTCGTTCTAGAGCCCATTTTAGATATGCGCCTGGAACCTCAAATGTCTCATGTAAAATAAAGTGAACTCTCATGACATTACAATTCAGCAAGAATCGCTTTAAGCAAGCCTTTGAAGTCGCCTTTGACACGCTCTGTCACTTCTACAACTTCTTCGTGGTTGAGTTCTTCTTGGAAACCAGCAGCATGGTTAGTGATACATGAAATACCGAGTACTTTCAAGCCTGAGTGAGCTGCCACAATCACTTCAGGAACAGTGGACATACCAACTGCATCTGCTCCCAATGTCTTATAGGCACGAATCTCTGCAGGTGTTTCATAAGTCGGACCGGTTACACCAATATAGACACCTTCATCAAGCTTGATACCAAGTTTCTTAGCCACTTCATGGGCAATAGCACGATATTCTGGTGTGTAGGCTTTAGACATATCTGGGAAACGTGGACCAAAATCATCCAAGTTTTCACCCATCAATGGGTTTTGCCCCGTCATATTGATATGGTCTGAGATAGCCATCAAGGTACCAGGACCAAATCCAATACCTCCAGCTGCATTGGTTACAATGACACCTTCACATCCGAGAACTTTCATCACACGTACTGGGAAAGTCACGACTTCAAGAGGATTTCCCTCGTAGAAATGGAAACGACCTTGAAGAGCCAAGACCTTGCGGCCTGAAAGTTCACCATATACCAATTTACCAGCGTGACCGACTACTGTCGAACGGCCCCAGTTTGGAATATCTGCATAGTCTACTACAACAGGATTTTCGATTTCCTCTGCCAATTCTCCCAGACCTGATCCAAGGATTAAACCAAACTCAGGTGCTTGGATTCCCTTATCTTTCAGAAAAGCAGCTGTTTCTTGGATCTTATCTAAAAATGTCATTGTGTGTCTCCTTTATTATTTTTTAGCATTTGACCGATTTTGTCAAAAGTTTTTGCATTGCGAATGGTGATGTTGCGATAGAAAGGCATCTTGAGCAAGTACTTGTGATAGGTAGTTGCATAGTAGGATTTTTCAGAAAATTTCCCCCAGAAAATCCCAAGTCTTCCAAAATGAACCACTTCATCTTTTAGTTCCAAACTTTCAACTGTCTCAATGACTTGAGCCACATCCAAGCCCTCCGTGTAAAAGAGGACATCCTTTCGTGTAAAATCTTTGGTCCACCATTCAGGCAGATTTTCAAGTTCCGCTTCAAAGTCCTCAAGACTCAGTAAAGAAAAGTTCTGAATAAACGGATAATGGACTTCAAAGAAAGCCTCTAACTTTTCAACCAATCGGGCTTTGGGGTCTGTCGAAGTAAAGAAAATATTGCCACTGTTGATGTAGGTCTCAACCTTTTCCAGTCCCAACTCTGTCAGTTCTTGACGAAGTTGCGCCATGACAACCTTATTTTTCCCACCGACATTAATTCCCCGAACAAGTAAAGCATATCGCGTCATCTTATACCAATTTATCTAAGAAACTTTCCCCAATCATGGCAGTTTCAACACCAAAGTTATCCGCAACTGTCGCTGAGATATCTGCAAAATGTCCAACTGGAATGACACCATTTCCCTTAAAGGAAGGACTGTAAGCCAAAAGTGGGATATATTCACGAGTGTGGTCTGTTCCTGCATAGGTTGGGTCATTTCCATGGTCCGCAGTAATCAAAAGAAGATCATTCTCTCTCATGGCTGCGATAATTTCAGGCAAGCGTTCATCAAACTCATGCAAGCAATCACGGTAGCCATGAGCATTGCGACGGTGGCCATAAAGGGCATCAAAGTCAACCAAGTTTGTAAAAGAGAATCCTTTTTCAAATTCAGCAAGTCCCATGGTCTTCAATAGTGTATCAATTCCGTGGCTGTTTGACTTGTTGTGGCCCATGTCATAATTGATACCAGCGCCGTTAAAGATATCGTTGATTTTACCAACAGCATAAGTATCGATACCTGCTTCATTGAGTTTATCGAGAACGGTTGGTGCAAATGGAGAAACGGCCAAGTCACGACGGTTTGCTGTACGAGTGAAGTTACCTGGTTCACCAACATATGGACGGGCAATGATACGACCTAGAAGGGCAGGACGCTCAAGGGTAATCGAACGCGCATATTCACAAATACGATACAATTCATCTAAAGGAATGATGTCTTCGTGGGCAGCTATCTGCAAAACAGGGTCAGCTGAAGTATAGATAATCAACTCCCCAGTTTCCATCTGACGTGGTCCAAAATCATCGATAACAGCTGTCCCTGAGTAAGGTTTGTTGGCTTCACGAATGACCTTGCGTCCTGAAAATTCTTCGATTTTTGTCAGGATTTCTTCTGGGAATCCGTTCCAGAAAGTATCGAAAGGCTCGGTAATGTTGAGTCCCATGATTTCCCAGTGACCAGTCATGGTATCCTTACCAAGGGAAACTTCTTCCAATTTTGTTGCATAACCTGTTGGATTGCTTTCAGCTGGTACAGTCTTAAGCGGCGTTTCGCGAGGAATATTTCCTAGACCGATTTTAGCCATGTTTGGTACATTCAAACCAACGGTTTTTGAAATGTGTCCCAGTGTGTCAGAAGCTCCGTCTGGAACCCCTGCATTGACAAAGTTATTGGCATCTGGCGCAGCACCGATTCCTACAGAATCCAGTACCACCAAGTGAATACGATTAAATTTTGACATAATCTGTCTCCTTATTATTTTAGTTATCTTGCTTTTGTTGAAGTTAAAATCTGAACACCATCTCGTCCCGCTACGATGACCTTGTCCACCATTTGGTTGAACAAGCCATGCTCTACGACACCAACGACATGGTCCATTTCTTGCCCGAAAGTAATCGGATCTTCAATGACATCCAAGGCAAGATCAATGATAAAGTTCTGCATATCGGTCACAAAACGTTGGCCGTCTTTTTCACGGAAACTTGGTTTGTAGCCAGCTCGTTCAAACCGACGAAAGACCTGTTCTGCACCATACTGAACCACTTCTACTGGCAATTTAAAAGCACCTAGTTTCTCTACTAGTTTGCTTTCATCTACCACCCAAATGTATTCTTTTGAGGGTGTTGCCACAACCTTCTCCATCAGAAGGGCACCACCACCGCCTTTGATTCCGTTAAACTGGCTATCTACTTCATCCGCCCCATCAACCGTCACATCGACAAAGTCTACTTGATCAATTGACTTGAGCGGGATGTTAAGACCTTCAGCCTGTTTACTAGTCACACTGGAAGTTGTCACAGCAGTAATCTGCAAACCTTCTTCCTTAATCCGACGACCGATTTCTTCTACGAAATAGTAGGCAGTAGAGCCCGTTCCAAGTCCGACTACCATGCCATCCTTGACAAACTCAGCAGCCTTGATACCTGCCATTTTCTTCAGATTTTCCACTCAAACACCTCCATTAAAGAGCTATTTTTATTATAACATGTATCCGTTTTTATTTCATGGATACACTGGAAAAACCCGAACATTTTTATTTCGGGTTTTGGTGTCCTATTTAACCATATCAGGATCGTAATCATAGAATCCTGTGTCGAGGAAACGGTTTTTAGGGTGTAACTTGCGCACTTCCTCATCTAACAAGAAAGTTTGGTCATGGCTGAAATTCCCCTCTTGAATCAAGCTACGTGCTTGGATAAAGAGTTTAGCAATTTCTACAAAATTCTGACCAGGTGTGTAGAGCCCCTCTAGCTTCCAGTGAGTAAAGCCGTGCTCGACCAATTCTGTCAATTTGGTCATCAAATCAAGGTCATTGTTGGCAAAGATGTGAGTACCATGATTGTCTTCAAAGATAGAATAATGGCTCTCAGGGTCACTCGGTTCTGCTAAGAAGAGGTCACGTTTACGTGTCTTTTCATCATCGATGTGCGTGAAGTTATAGTAGTTTTGCAAGAGCGGACGCTTAGAATGGTGAATGACACTAGCCCCATAAACCAATACTTCAGCAGGAATTTCCAAAATCTCTGGCATCTTGAAGAGTTCAGCAGATGGAATTTCACGCGCCAAAACCGCCTCAGAGGCGCCAGCCTTTTGACCCCAGAAGTTAATCTGACGACTGCTTGTTACCATGGTTGAAGCATCATAAATGGTCTTAAAGGAATAACCATCGCGATTGACAACGTAAAAGACACCTGCATCCCCAACAGTAATATAGTCTGTCTTGATTTCTTCCAAGAAGTCTAGGAAAGGCTTGATACGGTCCATCATATCTTGGTGCATGAGGGCATTAACCGAAACAATCAATTCTTTGCCAGCTTCATGAACCAACTTAGCAATCTCACGCAATTGGTCATGACTAAAAGTCGTTGGCAGACGAAGGCCAAAATCTTTCTCACCGACATAGATACGGTCTACGCCAGCTTCGAGTAGTTGTTCAACTTGTTCAATACTTTCAGCAGTTGCTGTAATGATAATCTTTTCCATAAGGAAGATTATACCACATTTCTCAAAAATCAGCTATGGTTACTGAGAGTTTCACAAAAAGTTAAACTTGTTTCTATCTTTTCCAATCAAAAAAGTGAACAGTAACTTGTACCATTCACTCTATTTTATGCATGTGTTTCTTCAACTAGGTGGCCATCGTTCATGACATAAATACGATCAACCTTATCAAGAAGACGAGTATCGTGCGTAATCATAACAACTCCTCTACCTTGTTCATGGGCAATGGCAGCCAGCATCTCCGTTACTTGGTAAGCACGCTCAGTGTCAAGACTGGCTGTCGGCTCATCTGCAAGCACAATGCTTGGATTGTTATAGAGCGCTCTAGCAATCGCGGCACGTTGACGTTCACCACCCGATAGAGCTTTGGGATAATGATTTTGAACTTTTTCCAAATCCAACAAGTCAAACAGCTCTTTTCGGTCACTTTTACTATTTTTCCCCTTATCTAGTCTGTCTATCAAATCTAGCTGTTCCTTGACCGTTAGAAAAGGAATTAAGTTTGAAGCCTGGAGAATGAAACCAAACTCTCTAAAACGGAGATCTGTTTTTTCCTTCTCCGTCAAACTGCCTGTTTCCTTCCCCTTGACTAGAATCTTTCCACTCGATGCTTCCTGTAGTTGTCCTAGAGTTGTTAGAAAGGTCGTCTTTCCGGAACCTGAAGGTCCAACGATAGCTACGAACTCTCCCGCATTTAGCTGAAAATTCGTCTCATGCAGGGCTACGACTTTCATCTTTCCTTCCCCGTAGGTTTTTGTCACTTGATTCATTTCAATCAATGCTGTCATACTATTCTCCTTATCATTCTGCAATCGCAGTAATCGGGTCCACCTTTAACAAGCGTGGAAGTGAAATGACACCACCTAGAAGGGCCATCAAGGAAATTACCAAACTTAGGACAGAGTAGGCTATCCAACTTGGATAGAAAAAGAAGGTAGCTGGTAAGACTAAAATCACTCCTCCGATTGCCAGCAAGGCTAAAGCAATCCCCATACCAGCTAGGAGGAAGATTTGACAGAATAGAGACCATACAATGGTTTTGATCTGTATCCCTTGAGCTCGCATTATTCCATAAAGGCCTAGTTTTTGGATGGTAATGATATAAACAAAAATCCCCACAATCAAGCCTGTAATGACAATCATAGCGAGAATCATTCCTGAAAATACATTCACCTGAGGTGTGTAACCAGGAATTTTCGAAATCATTTTTGGAATGGAAATCTGTTTCAGTCCATCGCCAGACACTTCTATGTCATTTTTCAATACCAAGGCAGTGATGGAACGATTGGCTTTCAAGGTTCCTTGTAAGGTCCAATAAGTTGTCAGACTCGTAAAGACAACAGGCTCAGTGAAAAACTTATTTCCTTGAGTCAGGCCTACAATCTTGTAACTTGAATCACTTCCATTGAGCTGAATGGCATCACCTAGCTTCATCCCATAGTTCTCAAAAGACTGATCCACGACAACCTCATCATCTCCTTCAGGATAACGACCCTCCGTCAAACTAGGAGAGATAAAAGAGTCCCAGTTTTGAGCAAAAATGGAAACATTGACCTTTTCACTACCATCGACTAGATTGGTTACAGCGAACATATAGCCCAATGGAGCAGCCTCTTCAGAACTCTTGTCCTTGTAGTCCTTTTCAGGAATAAAGGATGCTGTCAAATTATCATTTGCGTAGTCGGATAAAACGACACCCGTCGCTTGCCAATTATCAATAGCTGCTCGGTTGTTTCGCACAAGACCAAGAGCTAGACTGGTCATAAAAAAGACCATGAAAGCGATAAGAAAAATGGTAGTTAGAATCAAACTATATCGAAGTTTGTTTCGTAATATCTCTTTGATAGCAAGATACATGCTTATCTCCTTTTTACTTTTCCCCAGAGGTAGTTTAAAAGCCACCCAGACCAATAGACAGAATCTCTGTCTTATCATCCATTCAAAACAACTCCTACCAATACTTTTTAAAATAAATCAGGGTAGCAACTTAACAAATCATCTTAGGAAAAGCCTCAGCTTACTATCAATTTATATAAGTTATCCTTTTCTTTCTCAGTATATTTATAAAAGAGAAGGTCATGTCATCTGTTTTAAGTGTAACATCCATGCTACCATTTTCCCTTGTAGGTGTCAAGAGAGCGACTTAGAGGATGATAAGAGACTTTAGTAGTTTTGTAACAATCCTGTAATAATTCTCTGCATAAAAAATGATAAAATAGTTATGTACTGTTAAGGAGAGAATCATGTCCGCAAGAAAACTAGAAGCTTATGAGTTTGAACAAGCTCCCGAATCAAAACAAACTCCGCTTTACCAAGATTACACACCTGAAGCCCCAGTCGGCCCTAACCTAAAAGAGATTTTATTTTTTGTAAATATCGCTTGTTTCTGTATTTTTATGGCACTTTTTAGTTTTATCTTTTTAGCTATAAAATTAAATACAGCTTTATCCTTTGTCGCTGCAATGGGTCTTAGTTTCGCCCTTTTACAACTTCAACGAAAGATAATGAGACGAAAATTTTCGAAATAAAGGTTGGTACTACTACCAACCTCTTTTCTAGTTATCAAAAAAGACAGTTCTCTAACTGTCTTTTTTATTTATTCTTACGTTTTGAAGGAGATTGAATAGCGATCTTAACTTCAAAAATTGTTCCTCTAGGTTTGTTATCTTTTACGCTAATCGTTCCTCGTAAGGCATCTACGATTTGCTTGGCCAAGGATAGTCCAAGACCAAAGCCACCTTTCTGACGAGTTCTTGCCTTGTCTACACGATAAAAACGGTCAAAGATTTTCTTCTTGTCAGCAGCTGAGATTCCAATTCCGTTATCCGTTACTGTTAGATAGAGGTGACGATCTGTAGCATGGACTATAAACTCAATTTTCCCATCTTCTTCAGTATACTTGATGGCATTGTCAAATAAGATGGTCATGAGCTGTTTTAGGAGCAACTGATCGGTCATAAAGGGACGATAAATCCGATTTTCATACTCAAAAATACGATCATTTTCAGAAGCAATCAACTCATAGTTAGCAAAGGTCGTCTTAAAGAACTGTGGTGATACTTCTGCTATTTCTGGTTTAATTCCATCATCGCGACGTGCAAGGTTGAGAAGATTGGTCGTGAGGAAGCGCATGTTGCGAACTTCTTCAAGACTGGAAGCGATACTTTCGCTGGATTCCATAATCGTTGCCTCTGGTTTTCGAAAGAGATTTTCTAAACGATTTTGTAAAACGGCCAAAGGCGTTCTCAGTTCGTGACTCGCATTTTCAACAAAGGACTTCTGCTTTTGCATACTTTCCAGCAAGGGTTTGACACTGACACGTGCCAGATAAACACTGGCAATTAAAGACAGGAGCCAGAAACTAGCCATGACTACAACAATTAAATGCTCGTGGTTTTGGCTGATTTGCTCGAGCTGGCTGGTATTGATTAAAACCGCAGCATATTTGACGTTACTTGAGACGGAAGATGAGTTGGTTTCCATCAAAATCATCCGATAGGTTTCTTCCTGACCATAGCTATTGACAACTTGGATTTGGCGAATGTGATTCAACTCCTTTTTGTCCAGCTTGATCTTGTCCAAACCTAAAAAGCGATTGCCCAGTAAGAGCTGATTAAAATCCTTGTCAAAGAGCAAGACTTCCGTATTGGAGCTGACATTGGGCTTGATTTCAGCCTTGTTGGCATCCGCTGTTGCTGGTTGAATATCCTTAACCTCTTCAGTTGCCCGATTCAGGGCTAACTGGATAACCGCTTGGGGACTGCTACTAAGGGCTTGGAGTTTTTCATCTACAGAAGTGTAGAGACTCGAGTGCATGACCTGGAGGATAATCAAGGTCATAGCAGAGAAGATCAGGGTGAACACTCCAAAGTTTCGAATGAAATAGCTGAAATCATCCGCATACCATGTTTTTTTTAGTTTATTGAACATCTTTTAAAATATACCCGACACTACGCAAGGTTTGAAGATTTTCAGCAAAGGCTGTTCCCTTCAATTTCTTACGAACTTTTGAGACATAGACTTCTACAACGGAAATCGTCGTATCGCTATCAAATCCCCATAGACGGTCAAAAATTTGCGTCTTAGGAAGAATAACATTTTGATTTTGAAGGAAGTAAACCAATAATTCAAACTCTTTTCCGAGTAGTTCCACAGGAGTGTCTTCCACCTTCACTTCATTCGTTGAAAGGTTGACGACAATATCTCCATAGGTCAAGGTGTTTTCGTTAAACTTACCTGAACGTTTGAGAAGGGCTTGGATTCGCATTTTGAGTTCTTCAAGGTAGAAAGGTTTGGTGAGGTAGTCATCCGCTCCAAGCTCAAAACCGTGTCCCTTGTCATCCAAACTCTCTTTGGCAGTCATGATAAGGACTGGTGTCGTGATTCCTTTTTCACGCAATTCTTTCAAGACTTGGAACCCATTTTTTTCCGGCAACATCAGGTCAAGCAAAATCAAGTCATAAACGCCACTTTCAGCTTCGTAGAGACCTTCTTCTCCATCAAAGACCTGCATGACATCTGCAAAATCATCCAAAAAGTCAAATACTGAGTTTGACAGACCCAGGTCATCTTCTACTAATAAGATTTTTATCATCAGAAACTCCTCCTCGTTATGATTATTATACCAAAATTGCCTTAAAAAAAACTCAACTCTCTCTTCTTTTCAGATAGAAAGTTGAGTTTTTGTTTACATTTTGAACGAATTAAGCTTTGGCATATTGGGCTACAACAGCTTCTACTGCAGCTTTTTCACGCTTAATCAAGTCAACACGCGCTGCGATATCCTTGATCCCCATGCGGATATTACGGCTAAGAGCTAGGTCAGAAAGTTGTGGTTCAAAGAATTCCTTGTACTCTGCCAAGCGTTGCTCTGTTTTAAAGATATGTGATGGGAAGATGACAAAGCTGTCAAAGCTCATGTCGCCACCAAGAGCTGCCTTGATCCAATCCCAGTTTTCGCGCGCCCATACCCAAACAGTCTCTTGAGTTGCTTGGTGTCCGAGGAATTGGAGGTACCATGAAGAAAGGTCTTGAGGTTTGACCACAAATTTGTCCTTCCATGAACTAATCAAGGTTTGGATATTGTCAGCATCTGTACTGTAGGCTAGAGCAGCTGCCAACTGGCGTTTGAAGACCGCATCCGTCGCATGAGTGTAGAGGTCCAGATAAGTTGCGACCAAGTCCTTGGTCTCATGGTGTTTCATCTCATTGATGAGAACTTGTGCACGGATGGCTGCTGGAAGTCCTGCAAGGTTCTCCTTATGAGCTGCAAAGATTTGACTAGCGACTTGACTAGCTTCTGCATCATTGGAGCGAATCATCATAGAAACGGCCAGCTGACGAACCAATTCATCCTCATCTGATTCTCCGTCTTTAGCTTCAAAACCAAGACGGTCATAGTTATGACGAGCCAATTTAGCAACCAGACTGTTAAAGGCTTTCTCAGCTTCTGTACCTTCATCGATAAAGCGTTCAAGGGCAGCAATCACTTGAGAAACAGCTGAAACAACAAGGTAAGACTCTTCCTTAGCAAGTTTATCAAGGACTGGGAGCAAGTCAGCATAAGAAATGTGCCCTGCTTCAGCAAGCAGACGACGTTCTTGGACGATTTGCAGTTTGCTTGTGTTATCAAGTGACTCTAGCTCAGCAAGAACAGCATCTAACAAGTCTCCTTGATAGTCTGTAATGTAGTGGGCTGTATTTTCAGTGTTAAGGCGAAGTGCTCCTTTATTTTCAGCAAGAAGAGCGGCGTAGCCAGGAATTTCGATACTTTCAGTTTCAAGTGTATCTGGTAGACCTTTCCAGTTGCTGTTGAGTGGCACTACCCAGAGGCGGTTCTTGTCTTCATGCTCACCGATAAAGAATTGTTTTTGTGAAATCTTCAAGACATCATTTTCAACTTTGACAGTGAGAACTGGGTAACCAGGTTGTTCCAACCAAGAGTCCATGAAGGCTGCAACATCACGACCTGATGCTTGTCCGAGAGCATTCCAAAGGTCACGACCGATGGTATTGCTGTACTGGTGTTTTTCAAAGTAGGCATGCAATCCTTTAGCGAAATCCGCATCACCTAGCCAACGACGAAGCATGTGCATGAGACGGCTTCCTTTAGCATAGACGATAGCGCCATCAAAGAGCGTATTGATTTCATCTGGGTGTTTGACTTCGACATGGACAGACTGAACGCCATCCGTCGCGTCACGTTTAAGCGCCGCTGGAACTCCACCTGTTTGGAAGTCTTCAAAGATATTCCAACTTGGCTCGATGGCATCCACACAGACGTATTCCATCATGTTTGCGAAGCTTTCATTAAGCCAAAGATCATCCCACCATTTCATAGTCACGAGGTTACCAAACCATTGGTGAGCCAACTCATGTGCCACAACAAGGGCAACTTGTTGTCGACTAGCAAAGGTTGAGTTCTCATCCACAACCAAGTAAACTTCACGATAAGTCACAAGACCCCAGTTTTCCATAGCACCTGCTGAGAAGTCAGGAAGGGCGATGTGAAGTGATTGAGGGATTGGGTACTTAACTCCGTAGTAATCTTCATAAAACTCGATAGAGCGAACGGCGATGTCCAGTGAGAAATCAAGGTTGGATAATGGGTGAGCTTTGGTTGAGTAGACACCTACAAGGGTACCGTTTTTAGTTTTAGCGGTCACACCTTGCAAATCACCTGCTACAAAGGCCAACAAGTAAGAAGACATACGAGGTGTTGTCGCAAACTTCCAGATGCCTGTTTCCTTACGGTTTTCCACATCAATTTCTGGCATGTTTGACAAGGCCACTTCACCTTCTGCTTGGTCAAAACGTAGAGCGAGGTCAAAAGTCGCTTTTGCTTCTGGCTCATCCACACATGGGAAGGCTTCGCGCGCAAAATGGCTCTCGAACTGAGTAGACAAGACTTCCTTCTTGACTCCATCAACTGTGTAGTAAGAAGGGTAAATACCTGTCATGTTGTCTGTGATTTTTCCTGAAAAAGCGATGACTAATTCAACTTGACCAGCCTCAGCCAATTCGATATGAAGGGCTTCATTGTCATGGTCAACTGTAAATGGACGAGCTTGACCTGCAACTTCCACAGAAGTGATTTCCAAGTCTTTTTGGTGAAGGGAAATACGATCACTCTGTGCTTGACCAGTAATGGTTACCTTCCCGGAAAAGGTCTTGGTCTCACGACTCAAGTCTAAAAATAAATCATAATGTTCAGGAACAAATTGGGTAATAAAATGTTCAACTGCTTGCATAGTTTTCTCCTATTCTAAGTTTAAGAGTTTTACTCTTCTTCAAACAAACTTATTATATCATGTTTTGCTTTAGAAAAAAGGATTGGACGGTAATTTCCAAAACTTTCTTCCTTCTGCAGTCTACAGTGGGTAGACCTTGCGAAATTCTTCCAAAACGACCTTGCTGTCAGGCGTAAAAGGCAGCCCAGCTTCCCTCATCCACTCGGTGAAACAGTCTTCATGAACCTGACGCCAATAGGCTAAAGATTTGTCTCCCTCACCTTCCTTATAGGCATGGTCTGCAGAAACTTGATTGAAATGCTGAACGGAGACCTTAGTAATTTCGACAATGCAGACAGCCTGATTTTGACTGTCTAAAATGACATCGAAGGTCCCTTCTTGCGGAAGAGGTTCGTCCTCTATTGCGTAGAGGTCGTAGGCTGAGGCGGTTGCTGTCTTTTCGCCTTTTAAAACCAAACCTGCCAAGAGATCGCCTTCCACTCCAAAAGCCCAGGCATCTATCTCATCTCCAATCGAGGGGTTAATTTGCTTATACGCATTCCACATTTCTTGCGGTGTCATGGGTTGCTCCTTTGTAATTTTTTACTCACTTCTTTTACACGTTTGAGATGGTCTGGATGATCAATCTCTAAATTAAAAATCTCTGGAATAGAACTGTAGTGGATAATACACTTGATACCCATCTGATTCATTTTTTGTATGAAAGAAGCATTCAGATAGCCTGCTACAGCAAAGTCAATCTTTTTCATCCTTGCTTTATCCTGCATGTCTCTCAGCATATCTAACATTATTGGACTTTCCATATCATGCCATTGACTGTTTCTCACAGTCGCAAAAACAAAAGAAGTCAAATCATTCATTCCAACTATAATCTTTGAAATACCAGTTTCCAGTATCCTGTCCAAGTCAAAATATGCTGACGGTAATTCAATCATTGTACCGACTTTTCCAGTAAAACCATGCTCACGCAATACTCTAATAGCTTGTTTTAATTGGTCGGCATCATTGACAAAAGGAAAAATAACAGACAGATTAGGATTGGTTTGATAAACTTCTGTAACGACATGTGCCTCAGCCTGAAATTCATTCGGACACGCCAGCAAACGCCTTATCCCTCTATATCCAAACAAGGGATGATTTTCATCAAAATGCTCTTTAGTCCCCTCTAAACAATTAGCTTCTGTATTTGTTAACTCTGAAAAACGATACCAAACCTCTTCATCTGAGTACAAGGAGCAAATGGTATCTAGATAATCTTTTACAAATTGCTGACAACTTGGTAATAGGATGTTTTGATTAAGCTCTCTCAGTAAGTATTCTCCACGAATCATACCGACGTGGTGCAATAACTGAGGATACACTTTTTCAACAATTTGTTCTCCACTAAGGACAAGTTGGTTTCTCATCATTCACCTTCCAATTCATGTAAGAAGTCTTATCCAGTTCTGGAAATTCTAATAATTCAGACTTAACCTTCAAGACTAATGGTGATGCATTTTCTTCTGTGATTTTCTGAATATCCATCCAAACATATCCGAGTGAATCATTCGCACCATCAGAGACAGCTTCAGAAATCGTGACTTGAGCTTCCTTCTCGTTGACTTCAATATCATAAAATGCCATGATATGGTGAACCATAAAATTTTTTAACTCTTCCCTGACGAAAACATCGTAGATTCGAGGATTGGAGTAGCTTCTAACAGTATATCCCGTCTCTTCCATAACTTCTCTAATCAGCGTTTCCGTCAATCCTTCCCCAAGTTGCTGACTACCACCTGGTAAATCATAACGATGTTGATAAGGGCCCCTCGTTTTTTCAATGCAGAGTAACTTCCCATTTTCAAAGCAAACAGCATAGACTCCAAAGTGTTTTTTGATTTCCATCCAACTCCTCCTACTTCAAAGACCAGCCACCATCTATTGTCAAAATTTGTCCCTGCATGGCGCTCGCTTTTCCACTTGCTAAGAAAAGGCTAATTTCTGCTACTTCCTCTGGCTCAATCCAGCGCTTGATTGGCGTTTCACTAGCTACCCAGTCAGCTAAGCCACCTGGTTCAAAGTCCGCAGCGGTCATAGCTGTCTTGACTGCCCCTGGAGCAATCCCATAGACCTGAATACCTGCCTCTGCATAGTCTAGAGCCAACTGCTTGGTAAAGCCAACTAAGGCGTGCTTAGACGAGGTATAGGCGTGACCACCTCCGCCAGCTAGACTTGAAGCAATCGAACACATATTGATGATGATTCCTTTTTTATTTTCCAGCATTTGCGTCAAATAATAACGAGTCAACTCAACAGGAGTCATATAGTTGATTTCAAAAATCTCTTGAATTTCCTGGGCTGATTGTTCCAGTAAGGGTTTGTAAGCATCCAAAACTCCTGCAGTATTACATAAAACATCCACCTGAGGGCACCAGTCAAAAACAGGTTTCAAGTCTAAGATCAAATCTCTCTGTAAAAAGTGAAAATCACCCTCCAAGAGTGGATTTTCACCTTGGTCCACTCCATATACTTGATAGCCATTCTCTAAAAAGAGTCGAGCTTGAGCCAGACCAATCCCTGAACTCACTCCCGTAATCAATACACGTCTAGTCATGCACTTCTACCCAATCTGTCGCCAAAACATCACAAGGTGTCGGACTCCACATGGAAAAACCTTCTCCCTCCCCAGACACGTTGATTAGGAAATAAGGCGTCACTTCAAGTGCAACCCCGTTTTGCTCGATAGTGTCAAAAAGCTGAACATAGTTTTCAGCCCCTCCTCAACCAGTTCGTACATATTTTTTCTTGGCCTTTAATCCAGGCAGGATTTCTTCAAAAGTCATGATGTTCTCCTTCAATTCTACATTCTTCATTTAATTATAACAAAAAACCGTTTTCCAACGGCTTTTTGACTGTATCTTAGTTCAATAAAACAAATAGCTATCCAATTTTTTAATTATTTCAGTTCAATTAATTTATTGTAGATTTTCTCAGTCAGTTCTTTCTGTTGCGCTCCTGTTAAATGGTGCGAAGTGCGAATTAATATGGTTCCATAAACATAGTGGGATCCCGGATTTAAAGCAGTTCCATCAAAAGCACTAATATAAGTATTGCGCTTTTCTGCATCTTCTTTTGTCTTATAAACTTCTATATTTCCACCAGCATCATTACCTTTTTGAACAATATCTGAGCCTTCTACAGATTCATTCACTTGCTTGTCAACGAAATATACAGACGCTGTATATCCTCCTTGTTTATTTAATTTTTTATTAGGGTCATTATCCTCCGTAACAGATTGTACTCCAGTAATTGATTCAATTTCTTTGAGTCTTTCTTCAATAAAAGAACTAGAAGGATTTGTAATTTGTTTTAATTGAAGAATGCTATTTTGATAGTGAGTCAATTTTTCAGACAAATTCTTTTTTGTTTCACTATAATCTAATGGTTGACTTAATTCTTCAATTTGCTTCTCAATCTTAGCAGTCGCTTTCTCCATTTCTGGTTCTTTACGAAGTGAATCTTTGCTATCCTTTATAGTTGATTTCAATTCTTCCAATGTCTTAGAATCAAGAGGTTCTTCATTATTCTCAATAACCTTTTCAGCCTCAGCTATTTGATCTTCAACTTCTTTATTCTTTTCATTTAAATCCTTTACTACATCTTCAAACTTAGTTACAGCAGCTTGATGAGGCGCATAGGATAAGAAATAGTATCCTGTTGCCAAACCTAAAGCAATAAAAGTAATAAGCCCAACAATCATTGATTTCTTCATTTTAAACTCCTCAATTTATAAATAATCTCCTCTATATTTTAATATATTGTTTTAAATATTTCAAGTGTAAAAAGCTATAGAATCAACTTATTGCCAGATATACAAAAACGATAACCACTTTTCAGTAGTTATCGTTGATTTCTTTTGATTAGTCTTTCCAACCAAGTTTGCTGTTGATAGTCATCATGATGCTGGCTATCTTCTCACCCCAGTAAGGATCAGAAGCATAGCGAACATTCATCCCGGTTGCTTTATTTCCAAGGTGGTCTCTGCCATAGTCGATGTAGTTCTCACGGATCCACTTGGCCGCTCCGAGAATTCCTTTGTCCACATTATCAAAGCTCTTGGCTGAGAGATATGGGCTCGTATCATAAGCAGCAATACCAAAGAAGTTGTTCTTATCTCTGGCAATTTGACTACGTCCCCACGCACTTTCAAGAGCGCTATGTGCCATCAAGTAAAGGGCATTGACACCGTAGCGTTCCTCAGCTTCTTTGAAAGTCGCTCCTTTACCTGCTAGAGGACTATCCTGCAAGTTCATCATCGAATACAGTTTATCCAATTCAGCTGCACTATAATTACTTGGTTCTCTTAAGTTTTTATAGAGGAAAGGATTTTTAATGGTAAAGCCATCAAAGTGCTCTCCATCAGTTGAGTAGTACTTCTTACCAATAACCATAGCAGAGGTGTGTGGAGCTACTTTGATACTCGTATATGGAGAGAGTTCATGGTAGAGGAATTTCCCATCACTAGTATAATGAGGGATAAACTCGCTACCTTCATCTACTGCTGTCAAATCACTTTGATTCATATAGCCAGACAAGCCAGAAATCGAAACTGCAAGTCGGCCGCCTTTTCGCGTCGAGCTATCCAGTGAAACAATGCTTCCTTGGTTAATGTAACTCAAGATTTCTCCAGATGCACTATAGACATAGGCAGTGATTGGTTTAACTTTGTAATATTTGGTTTTATCCGCAACATGCCATCTACCAGAAGCATCCAAGGTATGACCATCCACAGTTTCATTTTTTGCCATATAACCGCCTGATTTAAGGTAATACCATGATTGGTCGGATGAATCGTAGATTAATTCTTTCTCAGCCATCTTTCCATTTGACTTGAGGTAGAACCAGTTGTTCTTGTACCATACCCACTCACTCGCAGCCATATAACCACCAGATTTGAGATAGTAGTAACCATTATCCCAGAGCCATTCTTTATTGGCATAATTTCCATCAGAGTTGATATAGAACCAAGAGTTATAATTCTTGTCAAAGAGCCACCCTTTGCCAGCTTTTGCTCCACTGCTCGTCACATAACTGCGGTCAATCCAAGTTTCCATAGAGAGGTAGCCGCCTGATTTGAAATGGTAATCCTTGCCTTTGATGGTTTGCCAACCTTTTTCAGCATAGGTTCCGTCAGCTTTCAAGTAAAACCAAGAGTTATAATTCTTGTCAAAGAGCCATTCCGATTTCAATTTAGCTCCACTCTTCGCAACATAGAAGCGATCTATCCAGCGCTCGGTAGAAAGATAACCGCCTGATTTGAAATGGTAATCTTTTTCTTTAATCGTTTCCCAGCCTTTTTCGGCATAGGTTCCGTCAGCTTTCAAGTAAAACCAAGAGTTATAATTCTTGTCAAAGAGCCATTCCGATTTCAATTTAGCTCCACTCTTCGCAACATAGAAGCGATCAATCCAACGTTCAGTAGAAAGATAACCGCCTGATTTAAAATGGTAGTCCTTCCCATCTATAGTTAACCACCTATTTTCAGCATAGGTACCATCTTGTTGAAGGTAGAACCAACTGCTATAGTTGTCATCATAAATCCAGGCTTGTTTAACCTTATTACCATTTTCTGATATATAGCTTTTACCAAGCCAAGCATTTTTCAGCATTTTACCTTGTGAATTGATGTAGTACTGGTTCTCACCTTGAGTGATCCACTCATCTTTGGCCATTTTCCCGTCTTCTTTAAGGTAATATTTTTCTTGACCTTGTTGAATCCATTCTTTTTGAGCTTTCTGACCATCAGACTTTAGATAATACCAGGATTCTTTTTCCTGATTAAATACCCACTGTTCCTTTGCTTTAGCACCACTTTCAGTCACATAGTACTGGCCAACCCACGTTTTCGTAGCTAATTTTCCAGCTTCGTTAAAATAGTAATCTTTACCACCAACTGTCAACCAGCCATTTTCTGCACGTTGACCATTATCTTTAAGATAAAACCAGTTCTGATGCGTTTGGTCAAAAAGCCATTGCTTGGTTGCTGGTTTCCCGTCTGCTTTGAGGTAGGTCTTTCCTTGCCAAGTCCCCTCTTCTGCTTTTGCTGTCTCCACTACAGTAAAAAAACACCCCAATAAGCCAGCACTTACTAGGGCCACTTTCCATCGTTTCATTTAAATGCTCCAATAACGTTTTCTAAACCCTATTGTAACATAGTTAATCGACGGAAATATTACAAATTGATGAAGATTCTATTTCTTGTTGACGATAAGGAAGACCTAGCTTATCTCAGATTGGCTTTGACTTCCTGACGGAGATTTTCTAGACTGCTAATGCCGTATTTATCCATGACTTTTGGTAAATTTTCAATAATATCAGGACAGGCATATGGATTGGTAAAATTGGCTGTTCCAACTCCGATAGCAGAGGCACCAGCCAGATACATTTCTAGCGCTGCTTCAGCAGAATCCACTCCTCCCATTCCAATGATGGGAAGGTCGGTTGTTTGGGCGACTTGGCGGATGAGTTTGAGGGCTACTGGAAAGACTGCTGGTCCAGACATTCCACCTGTTCCATTGGCTAGGATTGGTTTTCTGGTTTTAAGGTCAAAGCGCATACCGACAAGGGTATTGATCATGGTTAGGCCACTTGCCCCTGCATCTTCTGCGGCTTTGGCGATGGTGACAACATCCGTTACACTAGGGGTTAATTTAACATAAACTGGCACATCAGAGGCTTCCACAGCTGCCTTTACCACTTCATAAGCCAAGTCAGGATCTTGCCCAATCAAAAGTCCATGATTGCCGTGATCCACATTCGGACAAGAGATATTGAGCTCGATAGCTTTTACATTTGTAGCCTTGGAAATCCCCTGAGAAACGGCAGCGTACTCTTGTTTTGAAAAGCCTGCTACATTGGCGATGATGGGAAGCGAAGGATATTCTCTTTCCAGCCAAGGCAACTTTTCAGCTAAAACAGCTTCTAAACCTGGATTTTGTAAACCGATTGCATTGAGCATACCTGCAGGCGTTTCTGCCACCCTGGGAGTAGGATTCCCAAAACGGGGTTCAAGTGTCGTCGCCTTGATCATAATGGAGCCTAAAAGGTCTAAATCATAGTATTTGGCATACTCTTGGCCGAAACCAAAACAGCCTGATGCTGGAATGATGGGATTTTTCAAATCCAAGCCCGGTAGAGAAACTTGTAAACGTTTGTTAGTCATGACTTTCTCCTTATAATACAACTGTTCCTGTGCGAAAAACAGGGCCATCTTCACAGACGCGTTGGCTGACGGTCTCACTATCTGGCACTTTTAGAACGCAGGCATAGCAAGCTCCCATCCCACAAGCCATACGAGATTCTAGAGATAGATAGGCTCTTGGATGATCATAAAAGGTTTGATTGATATACTTCATCATTCCCGGAGCACCACATGAGTAAACCGCATCAAATTGACTGTCTAAATCATTGATAACAACAGAAACATTTCCCTTGATGCCATAAGAACCATCATCTGTCGTTACAAAGACCTGACCATATCGGGCCAATTCGGTTTCGAGAATAACAGCATCCTTAGTCGCAAAACCGAGGACTGTCACTACTGTCACCCCACGCGCATGCAATTCCTTGGCTACTTCTAGCAAGGGTGGAACACCAATCCCACCACCAACGAGGAGGACTTGACTCTGGTCGTCTAGGTCAGACAAGTCAAAACCATTTCCCTGAGGTCCCATCACATCAAGAGTATCTCCCTGACTTAAGGTTGAAAAAATAGCTGTCCCAGCCCCCTCAATCCGATAAATAAGGTGACACTGCTTGTTTGCTTTGTCAATAGACGAAATTGAAATAGGGCGGCGCAAGAGATGGGCGTCATCAGGCACACGCAGATGAAGAAATTGGCCGGCTCGCATGGCTTCAACCATCTCCCCTTCTAGGACTAATTCAAAGATTGCTGGCGCAATTTCCTCTTGTGCGACCACCTTCATGGTTTCCAAACGAATGGCACCCAAACGCTTCTTACATGTGGGATTCATGACTTTTCCTCCTTAAATTTAAGGGGACCAGATAAAGAAAAGGCCTTGCTAATGCAAGGCCTCAGTTGGGTTAGGCTAGAACTCATGCGCACACTTAAAAAGTCTCCACAGAGAGTCCCCTTATCCCTTTTATCTGACACCTTGTGAGTCTCTCTGGACTCCCCTTAAAGGTTAAATTTGTATTAGTATACTCTTTCAAAGAAAAAAAGTCAAGTAGAAAACGAACATTC
This sequence comes from Streptococcus sp. HMSC077F03, assembly GCF_001812375.1. Taxonomy (GTDB): domain Bacteria; phylum Bacillota; class Bacilli; order Lactobacillales; family Streptococcaceae; genus Streptococcus; species Streptococcus oralis_S. The sequence continues at coordinate 12,598 of NZ_KV808793.1, read as the reverse complement.
TACTTGACTTCACTGGATTATTTTTCACGAATGACTTCGACCTTGTAACCGTCAGGATCCTTGACAAAGTAATAGTTTGGTTGAGTTCCTGGAAGTCCATTAGGAGCTGTCACCTCATAGCCTTTAGCGCTATGTTCTTGATGTAGGGCCTCAAGGTCAGGTGTACTGAGGGCGATATGGGCGAAGCCATCTCCTACCACGTAAGGACCGTGATCATAGTTATAGGTCAACTCCAACTCATAGTCATCCCCCTCAAGTCCTAGATAGACAATGGTGAAAGCATGATCTGGAAAATCTCTGCGACGCAATTCTTTAAATCCAAAAGCATCTTGATAAAAAGCGATTGATTTTTCAAGGTTTTCTACTCGCAAGCAAGTGTGTAGCATTTTTGAAGCCATTTTCATTACCTCTTTCGTTTTAATAGTTCTATTATACCTTTATTCAGGAAAATTTACTAGAAACTTGAACCAGAGTCCTCTTCTCTACGCTTTCATTCTAAGCAGCACTTTTACGATTTTCCTTGCGTATATTGCGAATAAGGAAAAGCATGATCAGGACAAAAAGTCCCTCGAGGAAGTAGAACGTAAATTCGCTGTTCATGATTAGTAAGTCTTTGTAATGATAGTTATTACCGAAAACTGAATTTGGTGCAAATAGGATTCGGAACAGTCTTCTTAGGAAAATAAAGATCTGCAATCCATAAATCATAAAGACCTTCTTCACACCAATCATGAAGCCTTGTTCCTTTGTAAAATAAGATAAGGCAATTCCATTTAACAAGAGGATAACAGTTATAGCCAGTGTTTCATTTCGTAGAATAGTTGGATCAAAGATATCTAAACGGCTGTGAATATATGGCAACGTTTGAAAGAGTAGGATTCCCAAGATTGCTGGTATGAAAATTTTCTTCAGAGATGGTGGAAATCCAGGACTGAATCTTGTAAAAGACAAGCAAATCACAAGGATTGCAAAAATATGGAAGTAGGCTGTTGCAACTCCTGAAATAGTCTGGCTTTGATTTACCAAAGCAGAAAGAAAACCAGCAGAAAGAAAGATACCGATAGGAATCAGCTTCTCCAAAGAATAATCCCACTTCAGCCCCTGACTCACTTGGAAACCATCGATGAAGCTGAAAAATGTAATGAACATAAGGGCACCAATGAGACCAAATGGTAAGGATGGAATGACGAGGATTAATAACAAGATTAATAGGAACCATGGATGAGGACTGTAGTAGAATTTCCGTTTTTCTCCTCTAGCAGTCACTCCCTCCTCAATCGGTGTTTTCCTTAATTTTAGCATATAGACGTAAAAGAGTGAAAACATGCCCGCATGAACCCATGAATTATAACCAGGTCGCTCTATAATACTGAGTAGCAAACATACAATCGTAAAGAGACCAGAGAAAATCTGAAGAAACTTATTATTAAATACCTGTCTTTTTTTCCAATCCAAATAAGAGAGCTTGGCCTTTGGATGACTAAGTTCATAAGCATAAGCTGTCATCTCTTCTAGTTTCTGGTCTGTCTCCTCCGTCATCATTTGGGGAGCCATTTTAGAAGTAGGAAAAGGAGCCAAAACATATCTCAAGAGCTTGCCATCTGTAAACCGATGGTACTCCTTATAGATTTGTTGAAGCAAAATCGTTAGAATGCGTGGTCTTCCTTTAAAGTAGCTTCTCCACTTTTCCCAATCATTGATATCTTCATCGCTCTTGGTGAGCTTATCTATATAAAGATAACCTTCATTGTACCAGTAATCAAAATTTTCTTTTTTGTTAAGTGCATACTCCTCTACCACTGAAGGATAAGAATGGATACTCTTCCAGAAATGAAGTTTCTTCAGGTAAGGATTTGATTCCTCATCACTATAACGCTCCACAAATTGGAAAACAAGGGCTAACACTTTCGCATTGGTTAAAGGATAGACGTCCACCTTTTCTAACAAATCAAGTAGGAGCGTGTGATCTTTGACTGATTCAAAAAGGTATTGCCAATCACGTAACAGTTTATACTCGTCTTCATAGTGAGCATGGAGCAACTCATAGAAGGCTGCCTCAACTTCATCCGGATTATCTAGAGTGTAATGACTAAAGTCAACGTTTTCTCCCAGCTCCTCTTTTACTTCCTCTAAGTAATCAGCCAAGTCGTTCAAGAGTGGATAATCCTCTTCAAATATGACTTGTCGGTTTTTTTCCAGGATATAGGTTAAAACGGGCACACTCTTGATTATCTGACGATTCTGATTTACTTGATCTAAGACCATAAAGGCCAAATAAGGGTGCTTGAAAAACTCTATCCAGGAGCTCAATTGATTTGCTTTGTTAAAATCTTGGAGAATTTCTTGGCAAAGTTGATAAGAATAATAGAATTCTTCAGTGGCTTCATGTGCGCTTTCAAGCGAACTGCCTTCCTCTTCTGCTATAGCTCTTTTAACTTTCCAATACTTCAATTTATAGTAATAGCCCCAGTGTCGGAAGTCAGGTATATAATCTTCCAGCAAGGGAATGAGGATAGAGAATTGCTCTGGTTTATTAAAAATATAAACATCCATTTCCTCTAAAACGGATTGAACAATGTCCATATCATACTGATACTGATGAAAGAACTGACGCCATAGATGCTCTTGTTCCTCTTGGTTATAACCGTCATTTCCAACAATACTTTCAATCGCATTTCGAATCAGATAAGTTTCTTCATTATAACCACTAAAGTCAAGAGTAGACCTTGTTATTCCTTCTTGCCCTTGGTTCTCTTCGTCACCAAACGTTTCAAAGTTGAGGGTATTCTTAGCTCTTTCTTCAGAATCTCCATTTAGCTGAACTTCCTCATCATAGTCACTAAAGTCAAGGGTGGACTTTTGCTCATTCTCTTCTGCTTTAAAGGTTTCAAAGTTAAAGGAATCGCTGGTTTTATCAGTCGATTGCTGATAATCACTGAAATCAAGACCAGATCTTTCAGACTCTTCGTTCTCAGTCTTCGTTTTTTCAGTCAAGTTTTCAAAGTTGAGACTAGAGTTAGGTTTTTCATTCGCCTCTTCTTCAAGTTCAGTAGCTTCTTGAGAGTCACTCGCTTTTCTTAGACTATTTTCTGGTCTTGTATTTTTATATCTCGCATAAGTCAAGGCTTTTTGGTAAGCTTCAACAATTTCTTGGTAAATTTCTGGTTGGTCTTCTGGGTGATAGAGCCGAACCAGTTCAGCATAACGCCTTCTAATAAGCTTGACGTCAGTCGTTGGCTCTATCCCTAAAGTTTCCCATATATTCATAAGGTCTCCTCTTTTACAGTCCTCGCTCTAGGAAGTCTAGATAGTTTGAAAATGATTGATAGAGTTTTGGCAAATGATACATAGATGCTTGGCTGACCTCTTCTTCAAATCGTCTTGTTTCAGCCATTAGCTCATCTCTTCTTCTCCCCAAGAGCATACTGTACACGCGATTCGCTTTTTCAATCAAGAAGCGATAAACCTCTGTTTCTTGAGCATTAATCTTATAGCGAGTCAACTCTGCTTGCTTAGCCTTGATTTCCTTTTCTGTCAGAGTAACACTATCTTGGAGAATAACATGACTAAAGACTTCCTGTGTTGAATCAATTTTCACTTCGACATCCAAAATCCCATTTAAATCATAGGTAAATCGAACTGTGAAACCTTCATTTACTCGAGTATTCACAGGGACGGGAACTTCTAATTCTCCTAGAAACAGATTTTGTGATGCCTTCATCATCTCACCTTGATAGACCTTTATCTTGACTTGACTCTGTCCCAATTCAGCCGTATAGTACTGTTCGATGCGTGAAGCAGGCAGGGTAGAATTTCGCTCAATAATCGGCGAAAAGCGGTCACCAACTATTTCTATCCCCAGTGTAAAAGGGCAAATATCAGACAGTAATAAATCTCGTATCTCACCCTGGCGTTCTTTGATTCCTGCTAAAAGGGCACAACCTCGCGCAATCATCCGATCGGGATCATCAGATACCTGCACCATTTGATTGATACAGTAGGATAAAAAGTCCTGAACCAAGCGGAGTTTCGAAGTCCCACCAACAAGAACAAAATTATCAGAAGACACATAGCTATAGCGTGCGTCCATCAAGGCACGGTCCAAAACAGCCTTAACACGTGCTAGCAGCGGTTGACAAAGCTCATAAAAGCGCTGGTAGCTCAAGTCTAAAGAGTATTCCTGATCTTGGTCCATCACTGTCATCTTCACTTCTTCTTTATCATTCAGTTCCAGCTTTGTCTTTTCAGCCTGTACCAAAATTTTGCTATAAAATTCACGGGAAATAGTATCCTTGGTTAATTGATTGGAGACTAAAAATTCCTCAGCAATAGCCGCAGTAAAGTCTTCTCCCCCCAAGCGATTGTCCCCTGCGATTGACACGATTTCAACGATATTATCAAAAAGCTCCACAACTGAAATGTCTAGAGTTCCACCACCAAAATCGACTACAATAAAAGATTGATCTTCCTGGTTTACCATAGATCTTTTAGCAAGAGCAGCTGCGGAAGGCTCATTGATAATCCGATCAATCTGAACTCCAGCAAATTTCCCTGCTAGTTTGGTCGCATAGCGTTGAGCATCGTTGAAATAAGCTGGTACACTGACAATCACTTCCTCGACCTTTTCTCCAAGATAGGTCTCTGCATCGTCTACCAACTTTCGAATGATAAAAGAGCTTAATTCTTCAGCCTTATATGCTCGATTTCCTAGGGTCAACTCATGTTTAGTCCCCATAAAACGCTTGAATTGTGAAACCGTCTTATCTGGGTGAGTCACCAAGCGTTCCTTGGCAATTTTTCCAACTATAATCTCATCATTGTCATCTAAAGCCACAACAGATGGAGTCAAATACTCACCAAAAGCATTGGGAATCAGCTTGATTTGACCATCTTGATAAACCCCCACTAAAGAATTAGTCGTTCCTAAATCAATACCTACTATCATCTTCTTCTAACTCCAAATCTTTTTTAGATATACCTATTATACAGGAAATATCCTATTTTCTTTGAAAAAATCTGTGATTTACTCTTTAAAATCGAAAATCGTTTAAGGAAAATAAAAAAGTTTCACCCTACTCCTGCGGTAAAAACCACGAGAGTAAGAATGAAACAGTTGTCATTATTTACCAAGTTTTGCTTTAGCTGCATCTGCAAGAGCTGTGAAAGCTGCTGCATCGTTAACAGCCAAGTCAGCAAGCATTTTACGGTTAACTTCGATTTCAGCCAATTTCAAACCATGCATCAATTGTGAGTATGAAAGTCCGTTCAAACGAGCTGCCGCATTGATACGAGTGATCCACAATTTACGGAAGTCACGTTTTTTCTGACGACGGTCACGGTATGCATAGTAGTAAGAGTTCATTACTTGTTCTTTTGCAGTACGGAACAAGATGTGTTTAGCTCCATAGTAACCTTTTGCTAATTTAAGAATACGTTTACGACGTTTGCGTGATACAACGCCACCTTTAACACGTGCCATGTTTTATTTCCTCCAAATATTTCCTAGAATTGTTTACTTACTGTTAGGCTATTATTTCAAGCGAGTAAGCATTGCTTTGATACGTTTGAAATCTCCTGAATGCACCATAGATGCTTTACGAAGATGACGACGTTGTTTCTTAGTTTTTCCGTGGAAACGGTGAGAAGTGTAAGCACGGAAACGTTTAAGTCCACCAGAACCTGTACGTTTGAAACGTTTAGCTGATGCGCGGTGTGTTTTTTGTTTTGGCATGATTTTTTCTCCTTTATTTAACTTTCTGACAATTATTTTTTGTCAGTTGCTGGCGCCAACTGCATGAACATTTGGCGTCCATCCATCTTAGCTCGTTGTTCGATGATCGCAATATCTTGTGTTGCTTCAGCAAACTCGGCTAAAACTTTTGCACCAATCTCTTTATGGGTGATCATACGCCCTTTAAAGCGAATGGATACCTTAACTTTATTTCCTTTTTCAAGGAACTTGCGTGCATTGCGAAGTTTTGTGTCAAAGTCACCCTTGTCAATAGTTGGACTCAGACGAACTTCTTTCACAGTAACAACACTTTGTTTTTTACGTTGTTCTTTTTGCTTTTTCTGGTACTCAAATTTGAACTTACCGTAGTCCATAATTTTAGCAACAGGTGGTTTTGCTTGGGGTTGAATCAATACTAAGTCAACATTTGCACTATCAGCCAATGCTTGCGCTTCGCTGAGTGGCTTGATGCCTAGCTGTTCTCCCTCAAGACCGATCAAGCGAACTTCACGTACACGAATTTCATCATTGATGAATAAGTCTTGCTTTGCTATGGTTTTCACCTCTTTTTTATTATTAGAGAAAAACAATAGCGGACTCGTAATGATACAAGCCCGCACGTTATGATAGCGTTTCTTAGAAACTTTTCATCCGTAGGGCCAGGCAACTTGATGTCACAAGGCGAGAAGCTCTCACTTCTGCTTTTCTCAACTTTTATATGATACCAAGTTTTCTATTCCTTGTCAAGATAAAAAGTTATTTTTTCAAAAAAGTTTATCTATTTTATCTCACCGTTTCCATTCGCCAACTATTCCATCCTTTAAAGCGAATGGCTCCTTGCTGGTCAGTTCGGTAAACTTTGCTATTGATATTTTCAATTCGTGTCAAGGTTTCCTGATGGGGGAGTTTGGCACGATTGTTCTTGCCCACTGAAATGAGAGTAAGCTCTGGTTTGAGCTTCTCTAAAAAAGCTGGGCTAGATGAAGTCTTTGAACCATGTTGACCTGCCTTCAAGATATCCAACTCTAAGGTAGGGTATTGCTTTAAAAGTTCCTTCTCTCCCTTCTCCTTCAAGTTTCCAGTAAAGAGAAAGTGCTTATCCAAAAGTTTTCCATAAAGAACCAGAGAATCATCACGATCCCCATCTCCAATCTTCCTTGGAGATAGGACTTCTAAGTAACTGCCAAAAATCGGTAAATTCTCCCCTGCTGTCACACTGCGCACCTTAGTTTGACTTGCTTCTAGTTCCGCTACAAATTCCTTCTGTGTCAGACTTCCTTTTGATACTAAAATCTCTCCAACATGGAAAGCCTTGGTCACCTCCAGTAAATCACCAACATGTTCCTTGTCTGTATTGGTCAAAATCAGCTGGTCAATCTTATCTACTCCTCGACTTTTAAGATAAGGAATCAAGGTTCTCTGGGCATTGCTGGTCGTCGCCTTTTCTTGCCAAGCCTCGATTTTCTTATCAGATTCTGCCTTACCACCTACATCTATGAGAATGGTTTTACCAGTTACATCCCGTAGGAAAATACTCTCCCCTTGCCCAACATCTAGCATGGTAATTTCATTTTCAAGTGGATGCTTGGTCAAGAAAAAGAGCCCCACAATAAAAAGACTGACTCCTGCTAGTCTTTTGATGTTTTTCCTCATGTCATAGACCAAGGCTAATGAAACTAACAGTAGAATCAACAGCCATGCGTTGGGTTGACCAAAGACCAGGGGCCTACTTGCCAGCTGCGATAGCAAGCGAATGACGCCCTCCAACCACTCAAAGACAAAGTTAAACTGAGTGACTGGGTAAACGAAGGACAGAATGAATAAGATGGACAAAAGCGGCAAGAAGACCACATCAAACAGAAAGGAAAAGACAAAGGTCAAAAGGATAGACCAAGGCTGAAATTCTGCAAAATAAAAGGATAGAATGGGCAATATTCCCAAAGAAATGACCAAACTTTCTCTGGCAACAGCCTTGATCCCATCGCCTTCTTTGCTGGTCATGGTCAAGATAAAAGCATAAGCGCAGGACAAGACTCCTCCTGCAGTTAGGAAAAAGTTTGGCATAATGATAAAAAGGACAAGGACCGTCAAGGCAAAATTATCCAAGCCCTTAATACCATGTTGTGCTAGTAACTTTTGCAAGAGACTGCGAATAACAGATGCTGAAAATCCTGTCAGACCTGCATAGATAAGAGAAAAGGGATAAGTTAGCCACTTCAACTTTTCTTGAGTTAAGCCCAATCGCAAGAGGAGTTTCTTAAAGGCATCCATGAAAAAGCCTACCTGCATACCCGACAAGGCAAAGAGATGGATAATTCCAAGACTGGAATAGAGCTCATTCATCTCCTCAAAGTCCGTGTCCAAATGTCCTAAAAGAAGACCTGTCATATAATTGCGCATAGGATCTGGAAAGTGCATCTTGATCCAAACTACAGCCTTTCGACGTAAACTGGACAGATTTTCTCCTATATCCCAACTGCTAATCTTTCTCATTGACTGGATACTCTTGATAGTCAAAGTTTGGTAAATCCCCTGAGTTTTCAGATAGGCTTGGTAGTCAAAGCCACCAAAATTCCTCTGACCTTCAGGCTCTGAAAGTTTTCCTTCTATCTCTATCTCGTGAAGGTCTGTTAAGGCCTGAAAGAGCTCTTTCTCCTCCTCAGACTGGAGTTTATAGTAAACTTGGAAGGTGCGACCCTCAGCCTTGCCCCGAAAGGACAGACTGTCTCCATTGACTTTGATGGTATCTGGTAAAATCCGTACCCTTTCAACAGAATCCACTAGGTTTTGATTAGCTTGTGTCTGTTGCCAAGTTTGAAACAAAAACCAAAAACCAAAAACTCCACAAAACGCTAGAACTTTACCGGCCGATTTCCAAGGAAATTGGAAAAAGAGACAGACAAGCAAAAAAACAAAACCTAGCAGTGCGAGATAGGACACTCCAAAAATGGCATAGTAAAGCCAGAGCAACAGGAAACTCAGATAGATTAGGGGGATAGGGAAATTCTTAATCCACTGTAACATAGTCTTTTAGCTTTTCTATGGTCTTAGCGCCAATACCAGAAACCTTCTTTAATTCATCAACCGACTTGAACTTGCCATTTGCCTCACGATGGTCGATAATATCCTGGGCTCGTTTGCCACCAAGTCCTTTGACCTGCTTGAGTTCTTCCAGACTGGCCTTGTTGAGATTGACCTTCTTTTCCTTGCTCGTCGAAGAGGCCGTCCCAGAAGCAGTCTGTTGACTAGCTACTTCTTCTCCCTTAGTTGGAACGTAAACCAGAGCTTCATCACTAACTTTCTGAGCTAGATTGAGCGATTTGCTGTCTGCTTGCTCTGTCAAGCCACCCGCCTTTTGAACAGCATCATTGACACGACTACCTACTGGCAAGTCATAAATCCCTGGCGATTTAACAGCACCTTTGACATCTACTGTTATCAGATCTTGTTCAGGAGATTCTTCCTTCTCTTCCTTGTTCACTTCTTTTTCAGACGATGAATCCTTTGAAACAGCTGCGACTTCAGCCTGCAAATTTGTTTCTTTCACAGATGTTTGTGAAGTTGGTTTTAACAGGAAAAATCCGCCTAAGGCTAAACCCAAACCAGCACAGATGACAATGATTTTATACTCTTTGATTTTTTCGATAATGACTTCCATATTTTCTCCTCTCTTAAGTTATTCGTAAGTGAAAGAAAAAAACAGCTGAAAAATCTTTTCAACTGCTTATTTATTTTCAAAATAGTCTTCCTTAGTCAAGACATAATGAACTCTTGTGATAATTCGACCTGGTTCTTTATTATCCATTTTGGCATAGGGTTCTTCGTGGGAAAAACGCATACCTGATTTCTCCATGACCTTTCCTGATGCGGGATTGTCTTTATCGTGAAGAGCGGTCAACTTGTTCATTCCAATCTTCTCAAAAGCCAGCTCAATCACGGAACGATTGGCTTCTGTCGTCAATCCTTGATTCCAATACTTTTGGTTGATAATGTAACCAATAGCTGCCTTCTTAAGAACAGGATCAATCTTGTGCAAGTCAATGGTTCCGATAAACTGACCAGTGCTTTTTAGTTCAATTCCCCACCGTCCCAAGGGATTAGCCAAGTATAACTGAGAGATGTTGTTCTTGGTCTCTTCTAGGCTTTGATTTGTTGGAAAAGTGTAGCGTGTATTTTCTCTGTCTGAGGCATACTCAAACATAGCTTCTGCATCGTCCAAGGTTACAGGTCGGAGCAATAAACGCTCCGTTTCTATAGATGGATACTGGGCAAATTTCACAAATATTGATTCCATACTTTTCCCTCCATTAGAGCTTGATTCTCACTAGTCTAGCATAAATAAATTTGGATGACAAGTTTTTCTTGATTTTTGAAGCGGTTTCATATACAATAAAACCATCACATTTCTGATTTATGAACTGGAATGTGACAACTAAAACAATCCCGTCAATTGAAAGGTAGGTTATCTCTATGTTAATCGGAATCCCAAAAGAAATTAAAAATAACGAAAACCGCGTTGCCCTCACTCCTGCTGGCGTCCATAGTTTAGTCAGTCGCGGGCATCGTGTCCTCATCGAATCAAATGCTGGTCTCGGTTCAGGATTTACTGATGCGGACTATCAAAAGCAAGGAGCTGAGATTGTCGCTACTGCTGCAGAAGCCTGGGCTGCCGAGTTAGTCGTGAAAGTAAAAGAACCACTAGCTTCTGAATACGGTTATTTGCGCGACGATCTTCTCCTCTTCACCTACTTGCACATGGCCGCTGCACCAGAATTAGCAGATGCTATGTTAGCAGCAAAAACAACAGGAATTGCCTATGAAACTGTTCGTGACAATCAAGGACAACTACCGCTCCTCGTTCCTATGAGTGAGGTTGCAGGTCGTATGTCTGTTCAAATCGGAGCTCACTTCCTTACTAAGCAAGCTGGTGGCTCTGGTGTTTTACTTGGTGGTGTACCAGGTGTTCCAAAAGGAAAAGTAACCATCATCGGTGGTGGTGTCGTCGGTACACATGCTGCCCGCATCGCCCTTGGTCTTGGTGCTCAAGTGACTATTTTAGATATCAGTGCGAAGCGTCTCTCGGTACTAGAAGAAGTCTTTGGAAACCAAATTCAAACTCTTATGTCTAATTCATTCAACATCGAAGCAAGTGTGAGAGATGCTGATGTGGTGATTGGTGCAGTTCTCATCCCTGGTGCCAAAGCACCGAAATTGGTGACAGATGAGATGGTCAAACAAATGCGTCCAGGCTCTGTCATTGTTGACGTTGCCGTTGACCAAGGTGGCGTTATCGAGACAGCTGACCGTGTGACAACGCACGATGAACCTGTCTATGAAAAATACGGTGTTCTCCACTATGCCGTTGCCAATATCCCTGGTGCGGTTGCCCGTACTTCTACTATCGCCCTAACCAATGTCACTCTTCCTTATATCGAAGCTCTGGCTGGCAAAGGATTCGCACAAGCAATTGCTGAAGATGAGGGCTTGCGTCAAGGTGTGACCACTTATCAAGGTTACTTGACCAGCCTCCCAGTCGCCCAAGGCCTGGGTAGAGATTTTACTTCTATCAATGAATTGGTTTAAAAATGGTTGACCATTCTTTCAAGCTAGAATAGACTCATACTACTCTACAAACTCCATAACATGATATCGTTTCTAACAACTTATCCATAGTAATTCGTTTTAATTTATAAAGAAAGAACCCAAGAATAAATTCTGGGTTCTTTTTAGTATTTCTCGTACAAAAGATGCTTTTGTACAATTAGAGAGCCTTAGTCTTTCTTACGAAGGACAAAAGCAGCTAGACTTGCAAAGGCAAGACCGATGACTGAAAGAAGACTAGATACTGCTGTACCTGTGCTTGGTAGAGCTTTCTTATCTTGACTTGCAGTTTCTTCTTTCTTAGTGCTTTCGGCTTGGTTTCCTGTTGTTGCAGGATCCTTCTTATCACCGTTGGTTGTTGTAGAAGCTACTTTCTTAGTTCCTACTTCAACGATCTCATCTACGGCTGGAGTTGTGATTGTGTTTGATTTCTCAACACGACCTGTCTCTTTTCCATCTGTGTAAGTCACTGTATAAACAATGGTGCGAACACCTTTTTGGCCAGCTGTTTTCACTCGGCGAGTTCCTTCTGGAAGATCTGGATTTGTTACTTCCTTAGTTTGGAAAGCAACTTCTTCTGTCTTGGTCTCTTCCTTAGTCGTTACAACTGGGGCTACTACTTTCTTAGTTCCAACTTCAACAATCTCATCTACTGCTGGAGTGGTGATTGTGTTTGATTTCTCAACACGACCTGTTTCAACGCCATCTGTGTAAGTCACTGTTTCAACAATCGTACGAACACCTTTTTGGCCAGCTGTTTTCACTCG